>JAHIHE010000081.1 GCA_018899995.1 Patescibacteria group bacterium
AATAAATCGGGTTAACGCCAATACTCCCCCTCTTGACGCTTCCAGTACTTTTACAACCACAACAGCTACTGATGGGGGCTTTACTCTCACATCGCCCGTGCCTTGTTCGGATACAGCCACTCTGCAGGCGATTTTTGACGGGGATACAACTTACACTTTCGCGGTAAGCAATCCCGTTGCTTTAACTATTGGAGGAACGCCTGTTTGTGCCGTCGGTAATTATCTGAATAGTCCTGCCAATGTTTCAATTTTATCAACCAGTTTTTGCCAGAATTTGTGTTCGGTTAAAGATTTCGCGGCGGATGGAAAAAAACATTGCGGGGCGAAATTTTTAAGGGTAAAATTAGACACTGTTGTTAGCAGTAATGATTATAATTTTTATTACCTTAACCCGCTCACTTCTGAAATGTGGCAATTCTTTTTGACTAATGAGGGCGATAGAGACAGCGACTTCCATGTAAATGTTTCTTCTTACACTGCGGGTGGTGTAACTTATGATTGCGCTATATTATTGACTGATGAAAATACCATAGCCCTCGATATTAATAAAGTAATTTGGGTAAAAGCAGGGGCAAAAATAAGCAGTACCAGTGGAAATTCTTTAGAAAAAGATATTGGAAAAGGTAATTATAACGATACATGTCCAGGCGATCAGGTGCCTTTAGGCGATCCAGCTTGTCAACTTGATAGTGGTATTTTTGACGCTGTTGCTTTTCCTGGTTTTACTGCTTATGATCTTACTAAGGCATCTGACTCAAGTCCGCGCGGCGCGATTAAGCTTTTTAAATCTAAATATAGCTCTACATTAGACTATTGCGAGAGAATATGCGATGGAGAAGAAAACAAATGTTGTTCTTTTGCAAAATCCAGAGTGGAATTCAATCCTACAAAAAGCATTATTTGCGACCCTAATATTAAAGCCTGGCGCAGTTTATACTAATAAAAAGAGCAGTAGAATAATGCTCTACTGCATTTCGATTTCTAAAATTGAACTACTCGGAGGTAGCTTTTCAAAGCGACCTTTTGTTACATCCAACACAATTGCTTCATTCACAATTCCATTCCGGTCGATTTGGGGTAGTTTATTCCATACTTTAATATACAAACCTGCCCCTCTCTTTTCTCCTCGGGATGTTACTGCATCAGCCCGCAACTCCGCGATAAATCCACTAATATCTTTCTTGTATTTTTCTAACCTGAAATTACTGTATTCAGTGTTGAGTTCTGTATAGGGATTTCTGAACGGTTGCAAATACTCTATATCTTCCATTCGCACAAAAAGTGTTCCGCCTCCTGGACTTTTTGGATCAATATACAGAGTATTCAGCTTTATCTCTTTAGTTTCATAGTAGTCCTCTTTCACCACGCTAACCGGAATTCCCGCGGTGACTGCCTTCTCCTGCCCATTCTGGGTTGGTGTTGCCGTTCCGGTGACTACTGGCGGTATATTTACCGCATCTCCGCTCGGCGGACCTTTGTCTCCGCCACCCATCATTCCGCCGCTGCTTTTCACCAGCGCACCAAATAGTCCTGGTGTTGTATAGACAAACCATCCGACCATCGCAACCACTGCGAGTATAAGAAAAATTCTTAGTGGCCACTTCCATGTTTCTAATTCTTCTTCTGTGAAAGGTTTTATTTCTCCTTCACCAAAAACACCTTCTTTCTTTTTTATTACCATTTCAATCACTTTTTCTCCTGCCCATGAAGGGCTTTTTTGTTTGTGTATTTTATTTTGAAGGAACAATCTTATTGTCCTCCTTAAAGAACTATTATAAACATAGCACAAAAAATCGGCCTTGTCAAGCGTAAGAATATGTAAATTTTATTTTGTTTTGTAATAAACCCTGTTTTCCACCCTTAAATCAATATAGTCCATTTTTTGCCGATCCGGCTGAGGTATGCCGTTTTTTAAAACATTATTCAGAACCAAAATCTGCCCGTCTAAATCGCGATTAACATCCAAATAAATCTTCCATCCTTCATCGGTCAAAAGATGAACTTCTTTTGATGCAACCGAGGGAATGTACAAAGAAACAACGGGCAAGCCGGTTTTTTGGTTAAAATCATTGGCGATCTGCCTTATGAAATTTTTTAATCGGTCGTCCGCAACTTTGGAACCGATCGCGATAGGCGCATCCACAAAAACCGCGACACTGCCGTTTGTTTCCGCGCCGGATTTTTCATAAATAATGTTATTTTCGTCGCCGAAGTAGCATTTTGCCGATTCTGAAACCGGAGGCGCGTTTTGCGCCACGTCCGCAGCCGGTTCGTTTTGCGCAGCTTTTTTGGCGGATTGGCCGACGCGCTCAATTTTTATTTTATTGCACCAAGAAATATCTCTTGGTTTTTCTTTTATCCCTACGCTGACGGTTGAAGGAAAATTTTTTACCACCTCAACGCCGGTGATAGTATTGCCGAAACGAATCTTGACAACATTTTCCATATCGGCAATTTTTATAAAAATCAAATTGCGCGGAAATATTTTTAGAAATTTTTGCCGCGAAAAATCAAGGATTTCTTTTTTAACCTCTTCTTCGCTAATCGCGTGATTGCCGCTAACAACGACATTTTTGATTCTAAAAAATTCCGAAAAAATCAGCAAATATATCAATAGAACAACCGCCACCACGGCAAATAATTTTAAAAACAAACTTTTGGCAATCAAAAAATGCTGGCGAGAAAAATAATTCATCCTTGACCTCTTGCCATAGCTTGGTTGGCGCCTAACCACGATCGAATTGCCGATCAAATTTTTTTTCTTCGTGCTGAAATTTAGCCACATATTTTTTAGTACCCGCGGCTGAAACGCCTAATTTTCTCAATTAGATAATTAAGCCAATATTTCGGTTCTATGACCAAATCTTGGGCGTGCAAATATTCTTTTTTGTACCCGCCAAATCCGGTTTTAAAAAACGTCAATCCCGCCCAAGGATGATTTCTCACGCCTGACGGCGCGATTCCCCAGAAATTAAAAATTTCGCATCCCCGCTTTTTGGCCTCCTTTATCGCTTCCCAGATCAAAAGATGCGAAGTGGGAATTTTGGAAGCGCGCGACGCTCCGTGATGGTAAAACGCCGAATGGCCGTAAAATACTATTATTGCCGCAGAAAGAATTGCGCTTTTGCGCTTCGCGAAAAAAACGGATATTTGGTTTTCGGGAGAAAAAACCTCAAACTGCTTCTTAAGATATGCCTTTGAAAACGGCACAAAGCCGTGGCGGCTCACTGTTTGGTTATGAAGCTTATAAAATTCATTAACGCTTTCAGTTTTTTTGCTTTCAGTGATTTCCACTCCTTCGCGTTCGGCGCGGCGGATAAGATTTCTGGCGGTTTTACGCATGCCGTAAAAAATTTCTTCCTCGCTTTTTGAAATGCCCAAAAGCCAGGCAATTTCCGGATGCATCATATGAATTGGCGCATCCCGGAAAGCGTACTTCTGGAAAATTTCCAGATTTTCCGGCGTGTTTTCCAATAAAGAACTGATACGAATAAAGTCCGCATTCTCTTTTTTAGCTAAACCCTTCAAATAATCAAATAAACTGTTTAAAATATTTTGGAGGTTGGTTTTTGAATTTGTTTGGGATTTGGGATTTGCCTGCCCCGTAGGGTCGCGAGGCGACTCCTTCGGGGGGATTTGGGATTTTTTTATTATCGGCCCATGCGGGCAGAAAAGAAATTTGCCACGTCTGGCGCTTACTTTGATTATCAAAGCTACGCCGACCAATTCTTCAGGAACTTGCCCTGAGCGAGTCGAAGGGTCAAAAATGCCTAACCGAAATATTTTACTTGACCCATTGGTTTGTCCTACGGGGTCGTCCATTGCCGAATTGGATTCTCCCCAATTCCAGGACTGCAAAAAAGTATCCGGCCGCTGGCTTAAAATAAAATTTTCCCACTGGGATTTATCGACTATTTCTTTAATAAACATAAACAATAAATACTTTAATCTAACTTGACAATATTGACGTATTTAAGGTAAAATATGAACGGAGGTGATGGTATGTTCGCGCAAAACGGTATCCCGGCGTTAAATCCACGCAAAATATCTTCGAAACTTCTACAACCAATGCGTCCGTGGCAATTTTCGGCGCATATCATAGGACGACAATTGTACAACAGTCCGCCTCATTTCTCTGCATTATCGCAGTGTTTGAGGTAGGTGGGAGTTCAACTTCCACCTTTTTTATTTATAAAACTATTAATAAGTTCTGCTACTTTTTTTGCGTCAACTGCAGAAGTTTTTATATTCGTCGGAAAATTAATTGATTTCAAGCCCACTTTTTCCGCAATCGGGCAATCGCCTCTTTTGTATCCAAATTTTTCCGGATCAATTCCCTTTGGCCCAAGCGCGGCCGGAAACCAATCGCCTAAAATTATATGCTTTTCCCCAGCGAATTTCAACAACTCATCGCGATTTTTAACTTGAATAGTATAGTATAAAAAAGTTGGCTTGCTGTTTGGATAAATTTCCGGTATTTTAACCTCACTATGATAATTCATATTATCATAGTGGAATAGGTTATAATAAATTTCGGCGATTTTCTGGCGATGCTCGTTAAATCGTTTTAGTTTTTCAAGTTGGTTTAGAATTAAAATCGCAAGCGCGTTTGGCAGTTTGTACAAAAACCTTTCGTCCATTATCCCCGCTTTTTCCCTTTTACTGTAAGCGCGGGAAATCAAGCCGATTTTTTGGCTGAAAAAAATAAAATATTTCCCCAAATTGAAAAAATAATAAATCGGCAAAGAACACCAAAAAACAAGCGGATGCGCCAATTGCTGAAAAATCCATTTTCGCGGCGGGAGTCCCAAGCTATTTTGAAAATCTCTTATTTTTTTCGCAAGTTCATCGTCATTGGTTATCACTATTCCTCCATTTGTGGAAGAAATTATTTTGTCTCTGCCGAAGCTGAAAAAAGCCGCGTCGCCAAAAACGCCGACTTTTTTGCTTCCAAATTCCGCGCCGAACGAATGCGCGCAATCTTCAATCAAAAATAAGTTATGCCTTTTGCAAATTGCCAGAATTTTATCCATTTGAGCCGGAGTTCCGAAAGTGTGCTGGACAATTATTGCTTTTGTATTTGGCGTTATTTTCGCCTCAATTTTATCCGGATCAATATTAAAAGTATCTTCCCGAATATCCACATAAATAGGCGTAAAACCGGATTTTTGGATGGCGAGGGGAAGAGCAATGGTGGTATAGGCCTGAATTATAACTTCAGCAGGCTGTGGAGTACCACCATTGTCATTGCGAGCGACCGTAGGGAGCGAAGCAATCTCATTTCT
>JAHIHE010000148.1 GCA_018899995.1 Patescibacteria group bacterium
AACAGAACATCTCCCTTAAGAAATGAAATGCCTTCCCCCTGGTAATCAACTTCAGAATCGATAAAACGGCCTGTCCAACTTTCTATATTCTCCAATGCAACTTTCTTCGTTTGTAACGAACAATTCTTTTCGGTAATCAATGTAAAAAAATACTTCAACCTCTTCACCTCCCAATGCTCCGGCACCTCCCCCTGCCATTCAATCCCAGAATCCTTCATCGGTGCATCGGGATTCAATCCTTTTGTTACGGCCTGATTGATGATTGCAGAGCGCTCTTCCTTCAGCAGTTCAATGAGTTTTTGCTTTTTTGAGATGAGGTTGTCGATTTGGGCGGTTTGTCGGTCGAGGTGGGCGGCGATGGTGGCTTGTTCTAAATAAGGGGGAACTGAAATTTTTATCTTTGCTATCATATTATTCATTAACTTAGGATTGATATCGTAACGAACATAATATCTTGTTCCTAAGTTAAGAATATATGGTAATAATGGCATGCGGAGTTTGTTTTTGCTTTTTAGTGTGCCACAAACATTAGTACAATTAAATTTTCCATATCTATAAAAAACAGTTCCGGCATTTGCTCCATCAGTTGTCCAGGTAACATACTCACCATCAAAGTCGTATGAATTTATACGTCCCATTTCTCCATTATTGGCAGTCTGTGAGCTGTAAACAGGGTATTCACCTGGATTCCGGGCTATTTCTTCGTTGCTGATTACTCTTCCACGACCTAAATGGCATAGTGCTCTTATTGGTAAGATTTTCCAATGCGCCGGTATCTCCCCAATCCACTCAACCCCTGAATCCTTATATGTTTGATATCTTTTCATGGTTTATCGTTTCCCGTGTCCTGAGACTCAGAAATGAGAAAAAGTTCATGCAATTTTCTCTGCAATACTTTCTTGTCAATCAGCTTGGTTTTGTATTCCGCCACAAAAGACTGGGAAAGGTTAGGGCTTCGAGATAAAACTCCTTTTCCTCTATACTTTTTGTTTTAGCAAGAATATGAAGATGACTTGACCAAGGCAATCCTCTCAACAGTGTTGAGAGAATCTTCCCTTCAGGGAAAACTTCAGCAAAGCGAACCATCCTTGATAGATTCCTGGCACCAAATCCATTGCCAAATTCAGGAACCAATTTTGCCGACAGTGTCGGCAAAATTTCTTCACCATATTCCGCCCGCTTTTCGTTCAAAATATCCTGGCGAATACGGATGCCGATCTGCCAGTAAAGAATGGTCAATCTGGTATTAACGGTAACGGCAACATTATGTCGAGCAGTTTCAATGAGCCTGCGGATATCACTGATAAGATTGCCGGAAATGGGGTTATTGTCTGTTTTTACAGCTTGTTTTGCCGTTTCCTTTTTCATATTTCTACAACCTCATTCATCAACCCCTCGGTTTGCATTTCAAGTTCAAGAATATCCGCCCGGATTTCTTCAAGGCTCCTTAACGGCTTGTATTTGTAAAAATATTTCGTAATATTGATCTCATAGCCCTTTACTGTTTTGCTCTCATCAGTCCAGGCGTCCGGCACATGAGGCAGGACCTCCCGCTCGAAATATTCCTTGATATCTTCATTTAAAGGTACATTTTCGTTATCCCGCAGTGACGTATCCGGTTCTGGATTACCTTTTTTATCCAGGCAAATATCTGCTGTTTCATCCTGTTCAGACAGGGCTTTTAAAACAGCTTTTTGTATCGGCGCAGGTAAAGCCAATCCATATTTTTTGCAATGCACTTTAAGAGCTTTTTCAAATTTCTCTCTGTTTTTATAAATTACAGAGCCATCCATGCTTTTAAGCATTGCAAGTATATCTTGTTGAAGTTTCTCTCCCTCTTCCTTTTGCTTCAAGCCTGCTTTACCCTTTTTTTTCGGTTTTGAAAGGTTTTGAAAGATCTTTTCATTTTCAAGCAGAGCTATACTTTCTTCTGAGGTCTGAAAGTTAAGTCTCAAAGGTCGTTCAACTGTAATCCGGTTATAGCCGAAATCTTCATTGTCAAATATCCTGCAAAATTCACCTTCGATGAAATCTCCATAAATTCCGGTTATCTCGTCGATCTGTTTGTCGCTGATCTCATTTCTTTTTTTGCCCAGGCTCCGGCTCATCTTTTCAAAAAATGAAACAGCATTGACCACCTGGATTTTTCCTTTACGTTCAACCGGTTTCCGGTTTGTTAAAATCCAGATATAAGTAAATATGCCGGTGTTGTAAAAAAGCTGATCCGGCATGGCGATGATGGCTTCCAGCATATCGTTTTCAATAATCCATTTTCGGATTTCACTCTCACCGCTGCCGGCGCCACCGGAAAAAAGAGGCGAACCATTAAAGACGATGCCGAGCCGGGTGCCGTTGCTTGACGGTTTCATTTTGGAAATCATATGCTGCAAAAACAAAAAAGAACCATCGCTGATACGGGGAAGTCCGGCACCGAATCGCCCTCCAAAGCCTTTTGTGTCATGCTCTTTTTTGATATGGGTCTGAACTTTTTTCCACTCAACTCCAAAAGGAGGGTTGGAAAGCATATAATCAAATTTTTCCGATTCCAGACCGTCCATGGTAAAGGAATTACCGAATTTGATGTTGGCCGTATTCTCCCCCTTGATAAGCATATCGGATTTGCAGATGGCATATGATTCAGGATTTACCTCCTGTCCGAAAACCTCCAGCCTGGCACGGGGGTTAAGCTCACGCAAATAGTTTTCCGCCACAGACAGCATCCCTCCTGTTCCACCAGCAGGATCGTACATTGTTTTTACAATCCCTTTTTTGGTCAGGATTTCCTTGTCATTCAAAAACAGGATGTTGACCATTAACCTGATCACTTCCCTGGGTGTGAAATGCTCTCCCGCAGTTTCATTGGACAATTCAGAGAATTTCCTGATAAGTTCCTCAAAGACGTACCCCATTTCAATACTTGAGACAGTATCAGGATGCAGATCTACTTCAGCAAAACGGCAAACAACCAGAAACAGCAGATTAGCCTCATCAAGGCGGGCGATTTGATCATTAAAACTGAAATATTCAATTATTTCCCTGCCACCGCTGGAAAACCCGTTGATATAGTTTCTTAAATTTGCAGCTATATTGTCGGGGTCAGCTTTCAGCTTTTCAAAATCTAATTTGCTTTTATTATGAAAATTAAAACCGGCAACTTTGTTAATCACCGGCTCGATATTTTTAAACTTCATGGATTTTAATTTCGGCAGATAATCGAGGACCTTTTGCTTGGTAGGCTCCAGAACACAGTCAAGCCTTCGCAAAACTGTAAAAGGGAGTATGATCTTTCCATAATCGGATTGTTTGTAATCACCTCTCAACAGATCCGCAATACTCCAGATAAAATTGGCAAG
>JAHIHE010000082.1 GCA_018899995.1 Patescibacteria group bacterium
AAAATTATATTTTGCGCTCCGGCAAAAGAATCAGGCCGGACTTGATGTATCACACCTATTTGGCGCTGGGAGGAAAAAACAAAAAAGAGGCGATGAGGGCGGCAATGGCGCCGGAAATGCTCCACACCTTTTTAATTATTCACGATGATGTGATAGATAGAGATAATTTGCGCCGAGGCAAGCCATCGGTGCATTATTTTTATCGCAAGTCCGCCGGAAAAAAATGCAGAAATTTCTCGGACGCGATTCACTACGGCAATTCGCAGGCGATCTGCGTCGGCGATATGGCTTTTAGTTTCGCCAACGAAATTATCGCGGAAAGCAAATTGGAAGGATCCGTTAAAGACGGATTATTTAAAAAAATCGGCAATATTGTTTTTAACACCGTTATCGGCGAATTTTACGACGGCTTCGCCGCGCTGGAAAAAAATATTTCCGAAAAAGATGTTTTGACGATTTTGGAGTATAAAACCGCCAAATACACAGTGGAAGGGCCGATTCATCTGGGCGCCATAGCTGCCGGAGCAACGGAGCCAGTGTTGAAAAAATTAAGCGGCTTTGCCGTGCCCCTGGGAATCGCTTATCAGGTTCAGGACGATATTTTGGGCGTTTTTGGCTCCAGCGAGAAAACCGGCAAGCCGGTTGGCGCGGACATCAAAGAAGGCAAAAAAACATTATTGGTTGTTAAGGCGCTGGAATTTTCCAACGTCAGACAAAGAAAAGAAATAATTTCCGCGCTCGGCAATCCGCGGATAAACAAAAAACAAATTGACAATGTGCGAGATATTATTTCTAAAACCGGCTCTTTGGAATACTCCAAAAATCTGGCGGAAAAATTAACCGCGAGGTCGCTTCAATCACTGGAAAAAAGCGCGCTTTCCAGGGAAAGCAAAGAATTTTTCAGCCAAGTCGCGGATTTCATCATCAAAAGAGATTATTAAGGATTAAGGTAAGTTTAAAGGTTAAACTTATCTGCAAACACATCTTTTGACAAGGTGTATTTTTTTTGCTAAACTTGGTCATAATAGGAGGAATCAAAAAGAAAACAGTCCCATGATAAACTCGGGGCAAGCACCCTAAAATAAAAAACGCGGAATCGCGAGATTCCAGTGGTATCGAGTGGTGAATAAAATTTTAAAGGAGAAATTATGCTAAAAAGCATAAACCTAAATTTAAAAACGGACAGAACAGAAAATAAAACAGATAAACCAGGAGTGGTTTGAAATGAGAAGAAGTGGAATAAAAAGCATAGCAGTTTTCGGACTGCTAATCGTGGCTATGTTTGCCATGGCAGCGCCAGCGCAAGCAGTGCAAGATTTGAGAATAACAGACTACAATCTGAATACTCTGAATAGTTTCACCTATTCTGGAGCGTGGCATAACATAGGAGCAGACAGTTATTTACTAAAATGGTATGGAGGCGGTGAATATTTTGAACCGCCATGGAAAGCTCCGGCAGTATACTATGGAATAATAACAGCCACAATAATGGCTGATTATCAAGGATATTGGTGGGGCGAATGTGTAAGTATGGTAAAAAATCTCGCGCACAGTACAGTTATCACAGACAACTGGTATAGAGGCGGACATGTCACAGACGGCGGCGTATCTCCTGGCACTACAATAGCAACATTTGTTTGGAGTCCGACGAAAGGAAGATATGTATATAATTCAGGACATGCAGCCATTTTCCGGGAATATACCTATGATTCATACGGCATAATAAACGGAATGATTGTGTGGGACCAGAACTGGTATAGAAATGAGAAAGGCGAGGGCATAGTTGCCATGCATAAAATATCAAAGACGGGTTATGGAGGTACGTCTGACGCCAACTCCTACTATGTAATACAAGTATAAAAGCAAATATAAAAGCAGAAAGGCAAACCAAAAATAAAAAAGGAAGATTTTTTAATTACTTCCTTCTTTTTTTTCTTTTTTTTAATTTATTTAAATCTAAAACTATCAATCATTTCGTAATCATAACATTTATAATTTTCTGAATCGTGATCTGTTCCAAAGTCACACTCTTGACCAAGATCCACTGACATAACTTTATTTTTTTCGGGAGCGTATAAAACTTTATAGGTATAATTCAACGGACAAGTTGTAGTTCCTAAATTTGTTTCTGGACCCCAGTCCTCACCTTCTATTCTAATTTCATAAACTCCTTCTTGTTTCCATAATTCTTTTTCGCCTACAAAGCATCCTTTACCATAATTGCCCTTAACAAATTTATTCAATTCACTTTCACTTTTTATATCTTCTATTAAAATTCTCCACCCTGAAACAGGAGTCTCTTGAAGTGACTCTATTGAATAAAAATTTTTTTCACAAGGACCGGTCTTAGTTTGTGATTCTCTATCCCAATCATCGTAATAATATTCTTCTGTAATATAAACTATTCCATTTATATTATCCTCGAAAGCTTTTAGTGGAACATAAAATGGCTTGTTTGGAGAACACCCATAAGTTCCGTATACCATTTGAGGATATTTTATTGAGAAACCTAATTCGGTATTGGTATATGTTTCCCATACTTCCGGCGGAGGAGTAAGCGTGGAATTAGAAGTAGGATTGGGAGAAGTTATGGAAGAAGAAGCAGTGGGAGAAACCGAATGATTAGGAATAACCCTTTCTTTATACTGAAAATATCCTAAAATTCCCGCGCCGATACAGAAAATTAAAATTATGGCAATTATGGTATACTTATTCTTGTTGAATAATTCATTGTTCATAGCGATAAATTTAGTATTGGTTTAATAATTTCTACTTTATCATCTAAACCGATGGTGGTCATTTTTTTTAAATCTGACCTTTTTTATTTTTAGTGAAGTTTTGTACTTTATTAATAATAAATGAAAACAGGCAACTTAAAATATAGCCTTCAATTAAAAGAATTGCGAAGTAGACCAGAAACAATAAAATATCAAAATAAATATTTGAAACGAGAAAGTTTTTCCCAAGCAGTTTCAAAAACAGAGAATTAACGAATTTAACCGGAAGCAAAAGAGCATCAGATATTTGATGTAAAATTATTACCGCCGAAGAGGCCTGTATTTTTACAGCATTTTCATATACTATTATGCTTCTGCTGTAAAGTAATTCCGCGATAAAAGGAATAATGGTTAGTTTGATTCCAGAATCTAACGCAACACTTTTAACCGCTTTAATATATAATTTTTGGCATAAACGAGATTAAAAAATCATTCAGTTAAGCCAAAAAACTCATCCTATTCCCCCAAAAGCTTTATTTTATCTTGAATTTTAGTGTTGCGTTAGAAGTTAGAATCCAAGTTATTATAATGGTCAAGATAATTTTAAAAGAAGTGGGTTTAAAAAATTTATTCATAAAACGTTATAAGGATTATTATTCAATGACAGATAACATTGGGGTAGATTTTAACCTCATAATTTTACAGCACCTTGACCGCCTCTTTAATTCTTTTTTGAATCTCTAAAATAGTTTTTGGATTGCTTTCCAAAAATTTCTTTGTGGCCTCAACGCCTTGGCCCATTTTTTGCCCGTCAAAGGAAAACCAAGTGCCTGACTTTTGCGCCACGTTATATTTCGCGGCAGTGTTTATCAAATCAGCCAAACGATTAATGCCCTGATTGTACATAATGTCAAATTCCGCGACCTGAAACGGAGGAGCCACTTTGTTTTTAACTATCTTTACCAAAGTATGGTTACCCACCACTTTGTCGCCCGCCTTTATCTGCTCTTTTCTTCTAATGTCAATTCTTACCGAAGAGTAGAATTTCAAAGCGTTTCCGCCGGTGGTTGTTTCCGGATTGCCGAACATCACGCCGATTTTCATCCGAATCTGGTTGATGAAAATCACCGTGGTGTTGGTTCTTGAAATCACTCCGGTAAGTTTTCTAAGCGCCTGCGACATCAGCCGCGCCTGAAGCCCCATGTGCGAGTCGCCCATTTCCCCCTCAATTTCCGCTTTTGG
>JAHIHE010000083.1 GCA_018899995.1 Patescibacteria group bacterium
ATTGCTATTTTGCTTTTGGTTATGGCTAAGAAACCTTGATAAGCAACCTCGGGACGAAAACAAAAAAAGTTGTCGTTATACCGTGCCATGGCTTTGATTCTACGACAAGCCACCGCTGTTATAACTCCGAAAAATTTTAACCTTGGAGAATTTTCTATTTCCAAAGTGTCTTAAAAAAACCGCCGAAAGGCGGAGTGATTTTATTTTAAAATCTTCAACTTAGGCAACCTTCTATTTGCGATTGTTCTATTGGCTGCTCGCAAAAAAAGCAGCGGTATAGCAATGGGTTCTTACTTACCAATTCAATCACAGGGGCAACATCTCGACCGTCAGCGCTGTTTGTAATGCAAGTTGGCCTCAAACATTTCATCAGCCCTATTATTTTTTGCGGCGGCGCAACCTTCTTTTTACCGGTTACCCTAAACCTGCTTATTATGTTCACTGTCGCGTCAGGCGCGACGAGAGCAATTTTATTCACCTCGTCTTCCCTCAGCTTACGCCCCACTATTTTCACCACATCTCTCACTCCCAATTGGTCGCTTTCTACATTTATCGCCACAATAATCTTTTCTTCCGTCCCAAATCTTATGCCAAGAATTTTCAGGACCAATGGCGCCGCTCCACCAGGTATATGGTCAATCACTGTTCCGTTTTCTATTCTTTTTACAACCATCTCTTTTTCGCGGAAAATAAAATTTCGGGGGAAAAAAGCTGAAAACTTTTTTCAACAAAGCCGCTCTTTCGCATGGTGGTTTTTGTTTTTAAGGAATTTACACTTGCCTTTTTGAATAATTTAACTTAAACTTTTTATTAAGGAGGCAAATCATTTAAACTTTGCACTCTTAAATAAAAGAAGGTTAAAATGGTCAATTTCGGAGTAATCGGCGATGATGCAAGAACAGGGGCGTTGATAGAAGCATTGGTTGGCAGTGGTTCTGGAGAAATTATTGCGGCGGGAACAAGGCCAAATCCCCAGATTTCTCAAATGGCAACTTGGAATCTAATCAATGGCAATGAGGACTTACTGGCAGAATTGCTTAAAAGCCGCGGGGCAGAAATAGCGCTGATAGGGCCGGAGAAATTTCTTTCTCTTGTTGACGGACTTAACGCGCGCGGCTTCAAAGTAGCGGCTCCGTCATCTTTAACAAGCTGGCTTGAGCTTGACAAAGCGCGGCTGATTCGGTTTATGACTGAAATCGGAATGGCGGAATTCATTCCCGAATCAAGAATATTCAGCGGGCCAAAAGGAAAGGCGAGCGCATTCAGAGTAATTGAACAATGGAAAGAAGCTGTTATTAAACCCGCGGGCTTAACAGGCGGAAAAGGAGTAAAGATTGTTCCTGATCAGCTTGCCGACGTAAAAGAAGCCAAAAAATATGCAGGGTCGCTTCTTGAAAGCGGTGAGACGATAGTTGTTCAAAAGAAAGTTCAGGGAATAGAATTCGCGCAACAGGCGTTCGTGGATAAATACGGCTGCATTATTTTTGCGCCAGTGGTTCAGGACTATAAACAACTGTTAATAGGCGATAAAGGGCCTAATACCGGCAGTATGGGTTCAATCAATAATTCCAGCGAATCATTGCCGTTTATAAGCGAATCGGCCGTAAAACAGTCAAGGAAAATCCTGGGAGCAATAATAGCGGCGGTTGAAGGAAAAACTGGCGAACCATACATAGGTCCGATTTACGGACAATTTATGGTCGGGGCCGGGCGGCAGGATTTTCCTGATAGAAATAAACGCGCGATTAGGAGATCCAGAGGCAATAAATATCTTGCCCCTGCTTGATCAAAGCAGTGGGGATAATTTCGCCGAAATTTGCCAGGCAATGGCAAACGGGAATCTCTGCGACCTTAGAATCAGATTTAAGCCAAAGGCAAGCGTCGTAAAATATGTGGTTCCGATCGGATATCCAGATGTGAAATCCGAGCCAGTTGCATTAAAACTAAATAAAACCGACCTGCCTGTAAGAATATATCTTGGCGGCGTTATAGAAAAAGGCGACTGCTTGGTTACAACCGGTTCGCGAGCAATTGCAATAAGGGCAGAAGCCGGGACTATTCCCGAGGCCGCAAAAATTGTCAATCAGGCAATCCCTGAAATCTTTTGCGGGTGCTTGCCAAAGTTGCATTGGCGGCCAGACATCGGAACACTGGAACACTTAACGATTCAGCGAGAAAAACAGAAAAACTAAGAATTTTCAACCACCAAGGGTCACTGTTCAATCAGTGACCTCTTTTTTATTTTCTAAATATTGTTTGCGATTTGACTACCGACCCCGTGTCAAATCATTTAATCATGACACCCAAAACCTCTTTTTGAGCTATCCTGGAAAATGATACTAAAGAA
>JAHIHE010000084.1 GCA_018899995.1 Patescibacteria group bacterium
AAATATTATTTGTTAGCGTATTACTATGAATATCAAACCATTGGGGGACAGAGTGGTTTTGGAACAAATTTCTCCGGAAGAAACCACAAAATCGGGAATTATTTTGCCCGGCACCGTGGAAAAAGAAAAGCCCGAACAAGGCAAAGTTGTCGCCGTGGGCGCGGGGCGCCTGCTAAAAGACGGAACTCGCGCGAAAATGGAAGTCCGAGCGGGGGACAAAGTGCTTTTTTCCCGCTATTCGCCGACCGAAGTAAAAATCGGAGGAAAAGAATATTTGGTTGTTAAGGAAGAAGATCTGCTTGCAATATTGGAATAATATAACTAATCACTAATCAATCGCTAATTCTATCTCGAATTATCTCTAAAATTATTTTGTGAATATTAGCGATAAAATTCGGGATTGATTAGAGAATAAAATACATGTCAAAACAAATTAAATTCGGCGATGAAGCCAGAAGCAAAATAAAAGCCGGCATTGATAAATTGGCCGATGCCGTCAAAGTGACTTTGGGGCCCAAAGGCCGCAATGTGGTGCTTGATAAAAGCTACGGAACCCCGACTATTACCAATGACGGAGTTTCTATTGCCAAAGAAATCGATCTTGAAGATAAGTTCGAGAATATCGGCGCGCAATTGGTAAAAGAAGTTGCTTCCAAGACCAATGACGTGGCCGGCGATGGCACGACTACCGCGACTCTTTTGGCGCAAGCGATTATCGGCGAGGGAATGAAATTCGTATCAATGGGAGTAAATCCGGTGGGCTTGAGGCATGGAATAGAAGCGGCAACGCAAGCGGCGGTGGAAGAACTGGGAAAAATGAAAAAGAAAATTTCCACTGAAGCGGAAATGGAACAAGTGGCGACGATTTCGGCGGAAGACGCCGAGGTGGGCAAGAAAATCGCCAAAGTGATCAAAGAAGTCGGACATGAAGCTCCGATTACGGTCGAGGAATCCCAGACATTCGGCATTGAGACAAAAGTGGTGGAAGGAATGCAGTTCGACAAGGGCTACATTTCTCCTTATATGATTACCAATGCCGAGAAAATGGAAGCTGAGTATAAAGATCCTCTAATTTTAATTACCGATAAGAAAATTTCCGCCATTAGCGATATTTTGCCGCTTCTGGAAAAAGTCGCCCAGTCAGGAAAAAAGGAGCTGGTGATTATCGCGGATGAAGTAGAGGGCGAAGCGCTGGCAACTTTAGTGGTAAATAAATTAAGAGGAACATTTAATACTTTGGCGATAAAAGCTCCCGGGTTTGGCGATCGGCGAAAAGAAATGCTGGCCGATATCGCGGTGTTGACTCGCGGTACGGTGATTACCGAAGAGCTGGGTCTTAAATTGGACAAAACCGAATTTGATGATCTTGGAAAAGCGACAAAAGTGATTGCGACCAAAGACGGCACGATTATTGTCGGAGGCAAAGGCGGCAAGGGAGAAATCGAAAAAAGAATTTCTCAAATCAAAATTGAAATTACCCAAACAACTTCCAGCTTTGACAAAGAAAAACTGCAAGAGCGCCTCGCGAAACTTACCGGCGGCGTGGCGGTGATTAAAGTAGGAGCGGCGACCGAAGCGGAGCTTACTTACAAGAAACACAAAGTTGAAGATGCTTTGGCGGCGACAAAAGCGGCTGTGGCGGAAGGAATTGTTTCCGGCGGCGGAACAGCTTTGGTAAAAGCCGGCCGCGCGATTGAGAAAAAATTCAATGACGCTAAAACCAAAGATTATGGCGAGGAATTTTCCGCCGGCTATAGAATTTTAATCAGAGCGCTGGAAGAGCCATTGCGCCAGATTGTGGCCAATGGCGGCAAATCCGAAGGCGCGGTAATTGTCGATGAGATCAAAAAAAGCAAATTGCAAAATATCGGCTATAACGCCAATACCAATAAAATTGAAAATGATATGATCTCGGCAGGCATTATTGATCCGGTAAAAGTGACGAGATCGGCTCTTGAGAATGCCGCGTCAATGGCGGCGATGTTTTTGACCACCGAAGCGGTGGTGACCGATATTCCGGAGAAGAGTTCGCCGGCAGGCGGAGGCATGCCTCCGATGGGCGGCATGGGTGGAATGGGCG
>JAHIHE010000085.1 GCA_018899995.1 Patescibacteria group bacterium
CATTAAAAGCAACAGAAAAACTAAAAGAAAAGACTGTAATCACTGACAATAGCGGCAAAAGCAAAATAAATAAAGAATCGGCATGGTGGAAAGAACGCCGCGATATTATAAAATTAAAGCCGGATGATATTATGGAAGAATCGGAAATAAAACAAGAAAAAATTGTTCAAGCGGAGC
Source organism: Patescibacteria group bacterium (assembly GCA_018899995.1). GTDB lineage: Bacteria > Patescibacteriota > Minisyncoccia > JAHIHE01 > JAHIHE01 > JAHIHE01. The sequence goes on from JAHIHE010000085.1 coordinate 178, forward strand.
AGGAGGATAATAATATTGAACAATTAAAAAAAGAAGAAAGCGATTTGGTGGAAAAAATTCAACATTTGCCCAAAAGCCATCCGAAAGAACCCTTGTCGGGGGAGAAAGAAGAAATTATCAAGAAATTGAAAAAAAATAGAGAACGGCAAGAAGAAATTGAATCGGCTGGCGAAAAAGCCGAAGATGTTGAAATGGGGGCGAAAAAAGAACTTGGCGAACAAATAATTGAAGAAGAAATAAAAAAACCTGGCGAAATTTATCAAAAAGATAATTCTAATCCATTAAATTTAAAAAATATGCCAGAAAAAAAGAGGGAAATGAGTTCTGAAGATTATGAAAAGGAGCTTGAAAAAAACTCCATTGATGTGTATTCAAAGGTTAATAAAGAAAGTGAATTAAGGGAGGAACAAGAAAAAGCGACGGATTCATATAATTCCGAATTTAAAACGCGTGAAAAAGCGTCAAAAAAAGAAAGGGACAGGTTGGAAAAACTTCGGAAAGAAGAATATGCTGAAAAAGAAAAGAGAGCCGGCAAGTTAAAAGAAAAAGAGGAGTTTGGGGAATCTTACAAGCGGCAATTTGGCGAAGAAAAAGATAAAGAGGATAGCGCCAAGAAGGACAGTGCTACAGCGGATTTGAAAGAACGGCCGGAACCGAAAAAAGAAAGCGAAGAACAAAATATTACAGACAATTTGCGTGATAGTGAAGCATGGCAGAAAAAGAAGATCGACGAATTGGAAAAAGAAAATGTCAAATTAAAAGAAAATCTTGAAAAAACAGAATTGTTCATGAAAAATGCGAAAAATGCTCTTAGGGAAAAAATAAACGAGCTTCCCGAGAAGGACGCTGGAAAATGGGAAAAAATTAAAAAGTTTTTAACAAATCCTAAGGTTAAATTTGCTATTGGTGTAGGTTTATTAGGGACCGCTACTGTTGCTACTAGCGGGGGATCATTGGTTGGCGCTTGGTTAGGTGTGTCTTATGGTTGGGGAATCCCAGCTTTAGGCGGTACCAGTAATTTAATCGCTGGCGCTTTAGGAGGCGCTGGTATTGCTTCGGGAATTTATAGCGCCAAACTCAAAGAAGGTTTTCGTCAAAATATGAAAGATATTTTAAATATAATGAAAAATGAAAAGGAATCTGCGGTTGGTGAAACATCAGCTGAAGTAAAAATCAAGGAGCCGCAAATAATACAAGAAAGAACGAGAAAAGATGATGATAAAATTGATGTAATAGAAGGTTCTGGCAGCGCAAAAGAGCTAACACCTGAAGAAATAAGTGAAATGCGTCAAACCGCAGAAGATAATAAGATTGATATTATTAGCCCAAGTGTAGAGGTGAAAAAAGATAAAAAAATGTATAAATTAACCGACGAAGAATATGAGGAAGTAAAATTATTTTTGGGAAAAGGCGGTGAGGGAAAGTGGCTTGCGTTTTTTACTCTGTATATGAAAATTTATAATGATTTTAAAAATTCTTTGCCTGAAGATTACTTTAATGACATAAAAAAATTTCAGATTAGCAAAAGCATAGAAAATAATACGGCAAAAATTACTTTATTTATAGAAGAAAAAGGGGAGAAAAGAAAAAAAATTACCATAGATATGGGGTTTAACGATCAAGACAAGAGCATTAATATTTTAGATGTTTTAAAAGAAGATATTGAAGAATTTCCGCAAATGGCGGAAGCGGAAGAAAAAGAAGAAATTAAAAAAGATAAAAATAAAACGGAAGATAGGTTTGATAAAAAAGCAACAGAGGTCAAGACTTTTGTCGGACAGCTTAAGGAAGGCAAAAAAACTGGCAAAGAAATTTTTGAATATTTAGAAAATTTGCGGCACCACTTTCTTTATCCCGATAGAACAAATTTTGATTCAAAAATTAGGCCGGAGCTTGATAAATTATCCAAAAAAGAAAAAACAGATATGATTGATTTAACGGTTGAATACTGTATGTCACGGGAGAAAGAAGAGTTTTTGGGAACCCCCTTTAGATATTCTTTAGAGGAGCTTATATATGGAAAAGATTTTGCAAAAGAAGATTATGTTGAAAAAGGAAAAAAAGAAAATGTAGAATGGCTGTACGGCAACAAGAGTTAAAAAAATAATCTGGTAAAATGTTTAATCACACTAATAATCAAATTAATTTTATGACCACAATTTTACAAGAAAATATAATAACAAAACTTGGTCTTGCTGGGCTTTCAATTGATAAGCAGGCGGACTTGCTGATGCGGATGGCGAAAATTATTCAGGAGAGAATTGCTTTGCGCGTGGTAAAATTATTGCCCGAAGCCGCTCTTGACGAGTATCTGAAATTGGCCGATAATGACGAGATTGGGGCAAATCAATTTTTATCCCAAAAACTGCCTAATTATGCTTCAATTATTGAGGAAGAAATAAATAAATTTAAACAAGAAATAATAAGTTAAATCCGA
>JAHIHE010000086.1 GCA_018899995.1 Patescibacteria group bacterium
CATATAAATCTCGCTCGATTTTTAGTTCTTTTTTTACGATAGCGATAACCAGAAAAGTGGAAATAGCAATACAAATTTGAATTTTCACGGCATTAGCGGAGTGCCCCCAAAAAGTACCGATATGTAAATGCTGTTTAATCTATTTGAAAAAACCTCTATAAATACGCTAGTTTCTGAATCTGATCATATTTTAAATGATCAAGTTCAAAAACAGGCTTGTTTATTTGATTTTTAACGCAACAGTAGTGATTCCGGCAGAGTTGTATAATTCCACAAGAATTAAACTTTCCCGCTGTTTTGACCAAAATCTTAAAACTGCTATAATAAAACTACTTATCAATAGTGATAAGCAGTTTTAATTTTTCAATAAAATCGCAAAATGAGTAAAAATAAAGCAGAAGCAAAAACAGAAAAAACAAAATCATTGTGTCCTGAATGTTTGGAAGTAATTCCCGCGGAAATTTTTAAAGAGAACGACAAGGTAATGATTAAAAAAAACTGTAAAAAGCACGGCGTATTTGAAGATGTTTATTGGTCGGACGCTTCTCTTTATGAAAAATTTAAAAGTTTCGCCCAAGACGGCAAGGGGCTGAAAAATCCCAATACCAAAGAAAGAAACAATTGCCCTTATGATTGCGGGCTTTGCCCGAAACATAAAACTACGACGCTTTTGGCGAATGTTGACTTAACCAACCGCTGCAACCAAAGATGCCCGATTTGTTTCGCCAACTCGGCGGTTGCCGGATATATCTATGAGCCGAGTTTTGAACAGATAAAAAAAATGATGGAAACATTGAGAAATGAACGACCCGTGCCGTGCCAAGCCGTGCAGTTTTCCGGCGGAGAGCCGACTCTTCATCCCGACTTTTTAAAAATCATTAAATTGGCCAAGCAAATGGGGTTTATCCAGACACAAATCGCTTCAAACGGGGTAAAAGAATCGCAGAGCGTTGATTTTTGCAAAAAAATGAAAGAGGCGGGGCTGAACACGGTTTATTTTCAGTTTGACGGAGTTAAAGAAGAAACTTATAAAAAGGTGCGCGGATATAACGCCTTGCCCGCGAAATTAAAAGCGATGGAAAATTTCCGAAAAGCCGGGCTGACTAGCATCGTGCTCGTTCCGACGATTGTCAGGGGAATAAACGACGACCAGATCGGCGATGTCCTCAATTTCGCCAAAAAAAATTCCGACATTGTTAAGGGGGTGAATTTCCAGCCGGTTTCGTTTTCCGGAAGAATTGACAAAAAAGAATTAAAAAAACAGAGAATTACCATTCCCGATGTTTTGGAACTTCTGGAAAAACAGACTGCTGGAGAAATATCAAAAAGCGATTTTTACCCGATACCCAGCGTGGTGCCGATTTCTTACTTTGCCGAAGCGTGGCAAAAACAGCCCAAAGTTGAATTTACGGTTCATCCTCATTGCGGAGCGGCCACGTATGTTTTTATAGAAAACGATAAATTCATACCGATTACCCGATTTATTGATGTGGAAAAGTTTTTGGATCTCGTGAAAGAAGCCACGGAAGACCTGAAAAATCCCGGTTTTTTAAAAAGGGTCGCCAAAACGGACAAATTTGAAAAAGCTCAGGCAATCGCCAGAATCATTAATAATATTCCAAATCTTTTAAAAAAGGGTGGGTATTCCAAGGGTTCGGAAGTGATTAAAATGATTATAGACAATCTTAGCGCAGGCGACTCCGCGACCCTGCAAAAATTCCACAAAAATACCTTATTTATCGGCATTATGCACTTTATGGACGCTTACAACTTTGATGTTGAAAGGATAAAAAGGTGCGGCATCCATTACGCGACTCCGGATAACAGAATTATTCCGTTTTGCGCCTATAATTCCATTTACCGCGAAGAAGTTGAAAGAAAGTTTTCTCGGCCTAAGCAATTAAGCAATTAAGCAAAGTAACAAAACCCAGTTCAGTATTTTTGTTAAATTGTTAAATTGTTAAATTGTTATTATGAACAGGTTCGTTTTTTTCTCTGTTTCTCTTCTTGTCGGCTTCCTGCTTTTTGCCGCCGCGATTGAGAATATCGGCGCCGCCAAAATCATTGAAACAATTTTGGCCTTTAAGCTCTGGCAATTCGTCCTGCTTTTGGCCCTAAACGGAATCTCTTTTCTTTTTTCCGCTTTCCGGTGGAAAATTATTTTAAACGCCATCGGAGAATTTCCTCCTTTTAAAAAAATTTTGGCGGCAAGAATGGTCGGAAACTCCGTAAATTACCTGACTCCTTCGGGTTTGGCCGGCAGCGAATTCTTCAAGGCGATTGTCCTTTCCCGGGAAAGCAATGTATCCGCGGGAAGAGCATTCACATCAATTGTTGTTGATGGCGCGATATATTTGCCCACAATATTGCTCTTTGTCATAGTAGGCATTTTCAGCATTGTTTCTTACAACGTGGCGCCGACAAGAGGAATGGTTTTAAGCGAGCTCGCGATTGTTTTTTTAATCTTGATTTTCTACCTGTTTTACGCAAAAATGATCAAGCCGCGGAAAAATCTCAAGGAAAAAGGGTTTTTTACTTTTTTTATAGGCCTGCTGCGGCTTAACAGAATATCGGCGATAAACAAGCTTGAGGGAAAAATTTTTAAGATGGAAACCGAAGTAAGAGACATATTTTCCAGGCAGCGCTCCGTGCTGCTTTATTCGTTTTTAATTACCCTGGCCGAATTCGGTTTCTTATTTTTATCTTACTGGCTTACCGTTTGGTTTCTGGGGTTCACTCTTGGGCTGAAAATGTTTTTTTCAATAATCGCCATACTTTACCTTTCTTATCTCCTGCCCCTGCCCGGAGCGCTTGGCGGAATGGAGCTTGGCCAGTCGTTTGCTTTCGCCTTTTTGGGTCTTGGCGGCGCGGCCGGCATAGCTTTCACCTTGATCACAAGGATAGTGAGTTTAATATATGTCGCCATAGGAATCGCTTATTTGTCTTATTTTGAAGCAAAAATCATTTCGCAAAAAATACTGGAGTTTTTACCCCAAGCCGCGCAAAATATTAGAGACCTTTTAAAGGGTCTCTAATATTTCTATCTCGGCGATTTTCGCGCCGAAAATGAGCGCTTCTTTTCTTGTAGGAAACCAAATATCAACTTTTTTATTGCTTTTCATCCTGTCTTCAACCGTGAATATTTTATCTCCGTAAATCGCGGGGATTTTTATTTGCGTGCCGAAAGGAATAAAGTTCGCGGCCACGATTCCGTCGCGCACGCGAGTATTGGACGCGGTGATGAAGGGTGTGCTGTCGGTTTGGTCTGGAGTGCTGGAATAAGCCGTGATAATTACCCGTTTTTTATAAACGACTTTTCTTTCGCTGTTTATGGTGAACGAAGTTGAACTATTGGGTTTGGCAGCGGCCGCGATTTGCCCTGTTAGAAATTGCATTTCTATCGGGGTTTGCCCGCTTTTAACCATTGTGTCGCCTTCTGCGACGCCGGACGGAATAACCAAGTGCGATTTATCTTGTCTCGCCGAATTCGCAATCGCTTCTGAAAGATTAAATTCTAAAAATCTGTTTTTATCCGCAGCGGCCGCGAGAACCAAGTGCGGAAACAAGAAGTGCAGGGTAATACTTGCTAAAGAAATTAAAGAAACAACTATTATTGACAAATCTTCCCCGCTTCGCCAAAGCTCCAGCCCGCTTCGACGAGTCAAATACGAGGCGAGTGTTTTTCTGCGTTTACACATTAATTTTAGTTAAAAGATTAAGCAACGCTTTTCCGAAATAAGTCAGATTGTCATTTTGCCTTTAAAAAGGCGGAAAATAACAATAAAAAAACAGCATTTTACAGCTTGTCTATCATAACAACAAAGTATAGCGCAGGACTTATTTTTTGTCAAGTCCCAGCATCAAATCATCTAAAATGACACCAAGAGGCTCATTGATACATCATCTAAAATGACACCGAAATTTATGGTAGAATATAGGGTTAATTCTTAACCCCATACAAGCCATGAATACAGAAGCCAGAAAACAATATATGGA
>JAHIHE010000087.1 GCA_018899995.1 Patescibacteria group bacterium
GAAATTAGACATTCTTTTGTTTTGCTGTTGGCTAATTCTATGACTTCGGCGGCATAGGCGTTGGCGGCTTCTAATTCGGCATAGATAGTGCCAGCAGCAGGAAATTCTTTAACTCCTATTTTTTTAAAAAGATCTACATAGAGAGTCATTACCTCCGTGAGGGCGCTATAGAGTTCCTCAGATAATTCATCTAAATCGTCCGCCGTTTCATCAAGACCGGAGGAAGGTATAATTATATTGATTATCATTAAAATTTCCTGAACATTCGCGACAACCTCTTCTTTCGCGATATCAATGTTATCTTGCGCCGTATTTAATTCTTCAAATCCCCAAGCATCATTTTTTTGGTATATTTCATTCCATTTTTCTATCTCATCAATTAATTTTTCTACAGAAACAACGGTCTCGTCAATTAACAGCGCCGCGTCGCTAGCGTCTAATGAGTCGTTTTCTAATTTGTCAATTTTTTCTTTAAGAGGAGGCAGAATATTATTTTCTATTTCATTTTTTTCATCCAACGCCCAATTATAATTATCCGCGATTACACCCGAACATTCTGCCATTGTTTCTTCTAATGACGGAATAGCGCTTTGATAGGCGTTATAGACATCTTGCCACACAGCCAAACTGTCTTTTTGCTGAGGAATAAGGTTGTTTATCAATCCATCCTTGAGTGGGTTAAGAGTAATAAGCATTTGTTCGGCGGATTGTTGGTTGCTGTAATTTTCAGCGGGGCTTACTATTTCGGGTAAATTTTCCGCTTCGCCTATATCGCCGTAATTGGGCGAAGGCACAGGAGTAGCCCCTAGAAGCCCTTCTGCCTCCAGAAGTATTCTATTGACTAAGGCATTAGTAATTGCCATAACATAAGGCGCGAAAGGTCCTGATTGCGACGCGGCGGCTCCCATCATTGTGTTTGTATACTCAAAGATATTAGTAACGGCTTCATCCGCCATAGCGCTAACAACAGAGCCGGGGGTTTTTATTTGGCATTTGGAAACGCAACCCGAACCCGAAGGGCATTCGCCGGGCAATGGAGGCGAGCCCCAGACATCCATTTGCGTCGCGACTAAGTTTCCGTCTTTATTATACCAATAACAATCCTTTGGGCTTAAAAATCCTTCTCCCATATCCAAGTCCTTTTCCATATTTTTTATTTCTTCGGCCATAATAATCGCCTTTTTATCTTGCGCTATCATATATGCTCCCGCAAAAGTGTTTTGCGGTTTGGTCAGTTCAATCCACCCTTTCCACCCACCATACGCGAAGTCGTTATAAAAATTGTCTATATTATCCACAATATCCGTAAGTGTGCATTCAGCTTCGGTTTCAAATGTAGGCACATCTCTTAAAGCGATTTTAATATCCAAATCAAACGGTTCGCAAAGCCATCCCGCGCCCAGAAATTGGTCAACAAAAATCCCGCCCGCGTTATTAGCCGCTTTTCCTAACCAATCATCTAGCCCCATTGATAAAAACCTTGGTTCTTCCCCGTTTTGAATCCACGCGACAACTTCGTTTGTTAACATAGAGAGCATTTGGTGTAAGAGAATATTCAAAAGAATTGAAATTGCGTATGTTATCCAATCTTCTATTTTTTTAATAGTGGTATTAGTCGCTGTGGTACCGGTAGTAAAAGCTATTACCCCAAGCGAAACAAGCTGGAGCATGTTCCAAACACTTGAAACAGCGATTAGCACCGGCACGCTTACTACTTCCCAAACAGGAATTGCTTCCGCTTTTTTAGGAAGAAGAAAAACTGCTCCGACTATGGAAAAAAGCAAAGAAACGATTAAAATCGCGGGAGTAAATTTCTTAAAAATTGTTTTTTGAAAAAATATCATTTTTGACGGCTTTCTAAATCGGCTTGCATTTCTTCAAACAAGCCCCCCAAATTTTTAATTGTTTCCTCGAATTTTTTTAAAATAATTATTCCCTTGAGAGGGTCTTTTTCATACGCGGGAATATTTTGATAAACTTTATACATTGACCAAAAAACAGAAAGCGTTTTTTTGTGGATATCAATCCAATCCAAAGGAACAGGTTCGTTTGACATTATTTGGTATGATTGCAAATAGGCGTTTGCCATACAATCAGCTCCTTCAAAGTTTTTTGTTTCAATAAATTTTTGAATAATATCCATATCGTCCGCGGCATTGCTGATTTTTGGGCATAAGTCAATATTTTTTGCTCTCCCAACAAGATTGCCGGCGTATTTTTGAATGGCGGCAAGGTTATTTTCGGGCGTGGTTTTAAACTCAAAATTTTCTTTTTGAAAAGGCGGAATAAATTCAGCCAAAAAGCCGGCAGATGCCTTCCGCAACGCCTCGGCGACATTTTTATCGGCCGCCTCTTCAATCGCTTTTTCTAATAAAGCGGAATCTTGCGCGTTAACCATGGCGAGCGGGTCAAGCTTCATTTGACTGCCCAAAAGGTAGGTCATCATTTGAGTTAAATTTCCGGGGTCAGGTCTTGCAATTTTGTTCGGGTTGTTTTTGTCGCTGTCTTTATTTTGTATTTTATCATCAGGCGCTTTCTTTGTCGGGTCGTATCCGGACACGACTTCTTCCCCGTCCAAATAGCCGTCTCCATCCGTATCCGGATTATTGGGGTCTGTTTTGTGGATTTTTTCCTCCCAGTCCTCCAGTCCGTCATGGTCGGGGTCGTTCACCATGCTTTCGGCGCTTAAATTTTGAGAAATCATTTCCTCAAGAAAATTGGCCTGGCCCGATTTGCTTCTTAAAACCAAATATCCGCCAACGGATATGCCGGCTAACAAAACTAAAACGACCGCGATGACATAAAACTTTCTTTTCAACTGGTTCATTAATAACATTATACAACAATTTGCCGAGTTTCCCAAATTAGTTTTTTTACTTATCCACAGCGCGACAAGAAAAATATAGTTTTTTATGTTTAGGACTTGACAAAATGTTGTTTTTGCGGGTATAATGGGGAAAAATAAGTTTTTCTTTAACATTTTAATAATGGAGGTGTGTAATGAAAAAATTAGTGAGAGGAATTTTAGTAATAATACTTTTCCCTTTACTGGCGGGTTGTGGCGTTGAAACAATAGCCGCTCTTGGTATTATTGGCGCCGGCGCGCCAGTGTGCTATTACGGCGCGACATCTGACTCGGAAGGAATGTTGAAGGTTCCGCTTGAAAAAGCAGAGGAAGCCGTTATGGCAACCGCGGGAAAGATGGAAATAGAAATCAAGGACAAAAAACAAGAAAAGGCGGGAGAAATTTTTTTTAGCGGGAAATCTTTGAGACACAAAAAGATTCAAATCCTTCTCACATCTTTTGCCAAAGACCTGACAAAGGTCCAGGTTAAAGCAAGAAGGAGATGGTTTCCTTTTTTTGACGGGAAGGACTACACTTTTGCGGCGGAAATTACAACATCCATTGCAACAAAATGCGCCGGCGTTGATAGGTATTTAAGAAATAATGCCAAAAACACGCTAACAGAGGCGACCAATCCAGACGCGGTCACGGGCGCGACAATTCAAATGGCTAATGTTAGGGAAGGACCTGGCGTAAACTATAAGGTTGTCGCGGTCGCGCCGAAGGGCGCCGAGTTAATTTTCCTCAATGAAGAGGGAAATTGGCTCAAA
>JAHIHE010000088.1 GCA_018899995.1 Patescibacteria group bacterium
AAAAGAATTTGCCGCCAAAGAAAAACTTGAAATCGTCCAATCCGAAAGGGTCGCTTCCGCAGGCGGGCGGAAGGGGGGTTTGGGGGGAATTCCGCCCGCCCTACAAATTTTGGGCGAAATCTGTTCGAATTTTTTCGAACGCACACCGCAGCGTAACGAAGTGAAGCGAGGAAAAGGAACACGCAAACTGCTTTGCGTGCGTGAAAAAAATAAGGGACTGGTTTCAGCCCTTAGCTTCCCAAGAGTCCCTGTGAACCGGTGTCCCATTCCTGAATGGGATTCTCGTCAAAAGGCCTTTTTTCTTTTTTGCCGGCAAAGAATTTTTTTTCTTCGCCACTATATTTTACGGTTTGATTATCAGTTGGCATATTATTACATCCTCCATGTAAAAAGCTATTGTATTATACGATAATAAATTACGGTGTCAATAGCCAGCTCTACCCCCTCGCCACCACTGCTCCCCAGACTTCGCGCGCGCCGGAATTTTTAAGCGCTTTGGCGCATTCGGAAAGCGTGCCGGCTGTGGTGCAAACATCGTCAACTAAAATAACTATTTTGTTTTTCAATTTCGGGCTTTCGGCGCAATCAAAAGCGCCTTTTATATTTTCCATTCGCTCTTTTCTGTCTTTTATCTCCACTTGCGGAATGTTATTTTTCGTTCGCGCTAAAACCGAATTTTCAAGCGGCAGGTCAAGACGTTTTGCCAGATTTTTTGCCAAAAGCTCTGCTTGGTTGAACCCCCGCCAGCGCAGCCGCTTTGGGTGAAGCGGAACAGGAATGACAATCTTATCGTTTTCAATATCCGGGCCAAAAGGAATCGGTTTTTCCTTCCTGAATATTTGCCGATTTTTTAATTGTTCGCGCATAAGTTCCGCGAGAGGTTTTGACAAGTCCTTTACGAAACGGTATTTAAAAACATGAATCGCTTCTTTGACTAAGCCGTTTTTTGTTTCTTTCGCGCCTGCGGCTGCCGGCTTCCAATAAGCCGCGGCGGAAATTACTCCGTCAAGCTCGCTTTTATTGCGGCAATTAAAACAGCGCGCGCCTCCCTTTGACTCGTTTCCGCAAATAGGGCACGCTTGCTTTTTAAGCAGCTCAATTTTTTTAAAACATTCTTTACAAATCCATTCGCCTTCTTTAGAACAAGACAAACATTGAATCGGAAAAATAATATCAAGAATAAAAGTGCCAATTTTCGCTAAAATAAGATTTGCCGCCATGTCTGATTTAGAAATTAGAAATTGATAATTAGAAATTTACTTACCAATCTTTATCTCAATCTCTCCTTTTTGGTTTTTGTCCGCCGAAATTTTATTTCCTTTATCAATTTCTCCGTTGATAATTTTTTCCGCAATAGGATCTTCAATTAATTCCTGGATATTTTTCCTTATCAGCCGCGCGCCGAAAGCGGGATTCAAAGACCGTTTCGCGATTTCCCTGATAACCGGATGGCTGATTGCTATTCTGTTGTTTTTCAGCCGCCGACTGAAATCTTTAAGCTGCAAGGTGGCGATTTTTTCAAGGTTTTTTGGAATCAGGGCGTTAAAAGCGATAATTTCGTCCACCCTGTTTAAAAATTCCGGCCTAAATCTTTCTTTCAGCGCTCCGGTCACCCGGTTTTTTATCGCTTCATATTCTTCGGCTAATTTTCCTGCGGGCCGGCGGGCGGGTTGCCTTTCGCTCGCGGAAAAGCCCATAGCCGAAGCCGTAAACTCCTCCGAGCCGAGGTTTGAAGTCATAATGACAATGGTATTTTTAAAATTGACTTTTCTTCCTTGGGCGTCGGTGAGCGCGCCGTCTTCAAAAATCTGAAGCAGTATGTTTGCCGCTTCGGGGTGCGCCTTTTCTATTTCGTCAAACAGCACCACTGAATAAGGATTAAGCCGAACCTGTTCGGTTAATTTTCCCCCTTCTTCGTATCCAACATAGCCGGGCGGGGCCCCGACGAGCCGCGAAACATTATGACGCTCCATAAATTCGCTCATATCTATCCTTATAAGATGGTTTTTCCCGCCAAATAATTCTTCAGCCAAAGCGTTTGCCGTATGGGTCTTGCCGACCCCGGTCGGACCGATAAAAATAAACGAACCCATGGGGCGGTGAGGACTGGAAATACTCGCTCTCTGCCGTTTTATCGCCCTGACAACCGCGCCAATGGCCTTTTCCTGGCCGATTATTTTTCCCGCTAAAGCCCGCTCCAGGTCCTTAATTTTCTTGATTTCTTCGGCCGATACGCCTTCTTCGGGCACGCCGGTGATATTTGAAATTACTTTGGAAACAATATCCGGATTTAAAATCCAAACGGCATTTTTTTCTTTATCGGCTTCACCCTCCTTTTTAAGCTCCCTGATTTTGCTTTCCATTTCATCTTCTTCTTTTTTAAGCGACAGCGCTGTTTCATATTCTTCGCGCTCCACGGCTTTGTCTTTGGCAATGATTATTTCATTTTTTTTGCGCAGCAATTCTTTGATTTGCGGATAATAATTTTTGGCGGAATTCATATTTACCAGATAAGAAGCGGCCTCGTCAATCAAATCAATCGCCTTATCGGGCAAATGCCGGTCTGGAATGAAACGCGCCGACAAATTAACCGCGGTTTTTACCGTCTCCGGAGCAATGACTATGCGGTGATATTTTTCATAGGACTGCTTCAGCCCCTCAAGGATTTTAATCGTCTCTGCGATAGTCGGTTCATCAACCAAAACCGGTTGAAACCTTCTCTCTAGGGCCGCGTCTTTGCTCAAATATTTTCTGTGCTCGGAAACAGTAGTGGCGCCGATGCATTGCAGGACTCCGCGAGAAAGCGACGGCTTCAAAATATTCGCCGCGTCCAAACTTCCGGCCGCGCTTCCCGCGCCGACGATGGTATGAATTTCGTCAATGAATAAAATCACGTCCTTTTTTTCTTCAATTTCTGTCAAAAGGTCCTTAAGCCGCGCCTCAAATTCTCCGCGGTACATTGAACCGGCAATCATCGCGCCCAAATCAAGCATCAGGACTCTTTTAGAAGAAAGATTCGGCGGCACATTCCCTTGGGAAATCCTAATGGCCAGCGATTCAACAATGGCAGTTTTTCCAACACCCGGATCGCCTATCAGAAGCGGATTATTTTTCGTTTTCCGATTAAGAATATTTATGACTCTGGACAATTCCCGCTCTCTGCCGATTATCGGCCCGATCTTTTTTTGAGCCGCTTCTTCGGTAAGGTCAACGCAAAAATAATCCAGAGCCGACTCATCGATCGCCTCAAAATTTTTTGTTTCCGGCAGAATGTTCGGCAAAAAATCGCTTTTGGGTCCGCGGCCTAAAGCGAAGCTGAAAAATCTCGCCATCACTTCGGGGAACCTGTTAGCGTTTTTCAAAACCGCCGCAATCCCGTGTTTCATCTGTCCTATGTCAACTTTTTCCCGGAGAAAAAACTCCTCAATCGCCTTGTCTTTATTTTCCAAAATTACAGCCAGAAGATGCTCGGTGCCTATGTAATTGCTGGATTGTTTTTTCGCGGCCAGCGCGGCCCTGATTATCATGTAGTTGAAAGACAAACCGGAATATTCTTCCAAGGACTTATTCTCGTAATAAAATTTTTTGAAATTGTCTATCGCTTCGGGAGTAATTTTGAAGCTTTTGATAATATGAGCGCCCAAGCTTCCTTCGCGGCGCGCGATTAAATAAAGCCAGTCCATGCAAGTGATTTTTCCCGATGATTGCTTTTCCGCTTCGGCGGCAAAAGCAAGAACGCTTTTTGCGTGTTCTGTTAATTTTGATATAATATGAGAAGGCAGTTGCATAGCTTTTAATTTAGGTAAAAGATTTTGTCCAATTATATCAAAGATATAATTAGTTCGCCCCGCCTGCCTAAATCTTATTTAGTGATTTATATAAATTATATTTTTATTGATAAATAGAATAAAATCGTAAATAAGCTTTGGGGGCAATTGGCGGGCAGGTCGGTCGGAATAATTCGCTCGTCATAAAATAAATATTGCTACATTTATTTATGCCTCGCTTTTATTCCTCCCTCACTGCCAATTATAAGCGAAGCTTGAAATTGGTTCGCTCGGTCGAAATGAAAACTGGTGTTTTTATTTCTCCCTCACTGCCAATTATAATATAATAATTAAACCCGAGTGTCAACCCCGTATAATAATTTACAAAAAATTTTAGAGAGAATAAAATCACTGAAAAGAATAAGCGATATTTTCTTGAAATATGGATTAATGTAAATTATTTGTACGTGGTCAACTTTAAATATGCAGCCGAAATCTAACAAACTAAAACGATTGATTTGCCCCGTTAGAAATGCAATTTCTAACGGGGTTTGCGCGCTTTTGCCGGCAATTGCCGCCGGCTCTGTTTTGTTTTTTGTTCTCTCCGAACTGTTTTTCTCTGGGAAAATTTATCCGGGAATTAAAATTTCCGATAATGACTTGGGGTATCTTGACCCCAAAACCGCGCAAAAACTGCTGGAAGGCAGGATAAATCTCTGGAAAAATCAAAAAATTCAAATTGATTATACGGGCGAGGGAGAACCGGCTTTGTCGGAAAAATGGGAGGCGGAACCCGAATCTTTGGGTTTTTCGCCCAGTGTGAACAAAAGCATTTTAAACGCCTATAATCTCGGCAGAACCGGCGGATTTTCAAAAATGCTTTGGCAAAGGATTGCGCTGTTTGCCAAAGGAGAAAACCTGCCGATTTATTACGACTTTGATGAAAATAAATTTAACGCTTACATCAATAAAAATTTTTCTTTTCTGGAAAGGGCCGGCAAAAACGCTTCTTTGTCTTTTAAAAACGGAGTGCTTGCGGAAACACGGCCGGAAAGCGGCTTGCAGATTGATCGCCGCGAATTGAAAGAAAAAATCGTAAAAAACATTGAAAATCTGAAAAACGAATCCGTAGCCGTTAAAATAATCGTTTCGCCTCCGGAAATCTCCGTACTGCAGATTAAGTCGGCAAAAATTCAGGCGCAAAGCGTATTGGACCGCGATTTTTTTCTTAGGTATAAAAATAAATCATGGGGTCTTGATAAAAACTTGATGATTTCTTCTTTTGAATTCACTGCGGAAAAAGACCAGTCAAGCGGGGAAAAAGTCTTATCAATTAAAATGAACAGCGAGCCGTTCCTTGAATATCTGGAAAAAATACAATTTGAAATAAACAGCCAGCCGCGAGACGCGGTGCTTGCCGTGGAAAATAACAAGGTAATTGTTGAATCCGGAGGCGAAAACGGAGCCACGCTTTTAGGCAAAACCAGCGCCAAAAAAATCAGCGAAGAAATACTGCTCAAAACCAAGCCGGCTTCCATACTCGCTTCAGAAAACCAGACAAGTATTTTTGACAATCCAAAAAACAATAAAAAAAATATTGAGATTGAATTAGCGGTTGAGGAAAAAGAACCCGCGATAAGCCAGAAAAAAATTTCCGAAATGGGCATTGATTCCCTGGTCGGTTTGGGAGAGTCGGATTTTTCCGGTTCTCCCAAAAATCGGCGCCATAATATCGCTGTTGGCGCCGCAAAATTCAACAATATCCTGATTGTTCCGGATGAAGAGTTTTCGTTTAATAAAATTCTCGGGGAAGTTGACAAAAAAAACGGATATTTGCCCGAACTGGTGATTAAGGGAGACAGAACGATTCCCGAATACGGCGGAGGCCTGTGCCAGATTTCCACAACCGCATTTCGCGCGGCAATTTATTCAGGCCTGCCGATTATTGAAAGACAGCCCCACGCTTATCCAGTGGTTTATTACAACCCGCCGGGAATGGATGCGACCATTTATCCGCCTCATCCGGATTTGAGGTTTAAAAATGATACGGCTGGACCTATCCTTATTCAGACCAAGATAATAAAAAACCAGCTGATTTTTAATTTTTTCGGAAAGAAAATTGACCGCAAAATAAAAATTATCGGCCCGAATATTTACGACAAAAAACCGGATGGCTCAATGAAGGCGGTTTTCTGGAGGGAAATTTATGAAGGAGAAAAACTGGTCAAAAAAGATATTTTCAGGAGCGTTTACGCTTCGCCCGAAAAGTATCCGCACAAAAATCCGTTTGAATAAAAATTGGCCCGACATATTCGCCAAAATCCGGTCTTGCTAAAAATAATCCCGAGTGCTCGGGATTATTTTTGTGGGTGGCTATCGGGGGTCGAACCCGAGATAACAGGGCCACAGCCTGTTGTGTTACCGCTACACCATAGCCACCATACAATAACTTATAACTGACAACTTATAACTTATAACAAATTGGAATTATTTTTAATATGTTTTTTAAACCCGCCGAGTTGTTTGGAAATGCTTTTGCAATTTTCAAATAGTTTTTTAAATAATTCTTCAGAGATAATTTTATTATCTTTCAGCACATCCAATCCGGCGAGCGTTTCATTTACCGACCCGATTGCGATATCAAAAAATCTGTTTAATTCTTTGTCTGAATTTTTTCCGCTTCCCTCTGCAATATTCAATATTATGGAAAGTGCTGATCTTACAAGCTGATTTCCAAATTCATACTTAAGGTGTAGCGGTATCCTTGAAGTAATTTTAATAACCTCTCCCAAAAGCACTTTTGCGTCTTTGTATACTTTCCAATTCAAAAACCTGAATTCATCCATATTGTTAGTTATAAGTTATTGGTTATTTGTTAATCTTAATTTTTATATTCTAAGGTTATTAGTTATAGGTTATCAGTTATTTGTTAAATAAAGTGGGTTCGGCGGGGATCGAACCCGCGACCTTGGGATTAAGAGTCCCCTGCTCTACCGACTGAGCTACGAACCCGGAAAATAACTTATAACAAATAACTATTGTTATGAGTTATGAGTTATGAGTTATGAGTTATGAGTTATGAGTTATGAGTTATGAGTTATGAGTTATGAGTTATGAGTTATGAGTTATGAGTTATTAGTTATTAGTTATTAGTTATTGTGGGTGCCCTCGGAGGGAATCGAACCCCCAACAACAGTTCCGAAGACTGATGTGATATCCGTTTCACCACGAGGGCGCTCTTTTCCCGCAGAACATCCTATTCTATACAGAAAATTTAGAAAAAGTCAACCCAGTGCTCTCGATAAGAATTTCACCCCCGCACCAATAGTCCCCTCAGAGGGAATCGAACCCCCATCTCGACCTTAGAAGGGTCTTGCTCTGTCCATTGAGCTATGAGGGGAAAATTGGTGTGGGGGCGCGCCTACATCTCGACCTTAGAAGGGCCTTGCTCTACTTGCCCCGCACTTCCGCCCGTGGCGGATGGTGCGGGGTCCATTGAGCTACGGAGGCGGATAAAAACAAATCCCGAGCACTCGGGATCATGGAAGAGTCCTTTTTAAAAACATAGCATCAATTTCTCTAAAAGTCAACCCCGTTAGAAGTCTTAAGCCGCACTTATTATTAAAATAAGTCGTAAGGCGAAGCCGCTTTCGCTTGATAACCTTGGAAAATATCAAGAGTAAGTTCGGACTTCTAACGGGGTCAACCCGCCACTTTTACGGAACTGGCGGCTGTTTGGACGAATACGGTAAAAATGGGTTTTTGTAGGATTTGGACAGGTCTTCGCCTAAAATTTTTTCCCGCGCCTCAATCCGCTTATCTATTTTATTGATAATATCTTTGCGAATATTCACGGTAAGCGGTCTTGTGTTCGTCTCGCCGTAAACAAAGACTTCTTTTTTCGCGGCATAAATTTGATTCATTACTATATATAAGTCGTAAAAAGCAATAAAGGAAAAAAGCGTCCAAACGGCAATTCTGGAATATTTATATCCGTAAAAAACTCTTAATTTCGCGGAAACCGCTCCAAAATATTTATTTTGCATAATTATGTTTTTATAGACCGCGAATTGACATATTGTCAAAAGAAAAAACTTTAACCACCAAGGTGCTTCTTATGCCAGAACTTTCTTTCTTGGGATCTGCGCCAATATTTATGGAATCAATATATGCGTAATAAGGCATACTTTCAAGATAAGAAATAAACTTAATTAGATTCCCAAAACTGCCCTTTACGGCCAGTTGCATAGTAAAACCGCCTTTCTCTCCCATTGTTTTTTTGCTGTTTGCTCCAACTGATGAATCCGCAGGAGGCGCCGGAACGCTTACAAAGCTTATTTCAAGCGAATTTGAGGTTTTGTCAGCCAGATTTTCCAGTGTTTTAATAAAATCGGGCAGATCATTATTGTTGACAAAATATTTTCTCATTTCCGCGATTTTATTTACGGCAAAATTATAATTTGACAGCGATTTGGACAAATATTTTTCTTTCAAGCCGTATTCCGCGATGATCGTTTTCTTCTCCACAATCTTAGCAACCTCATAATCGTTAAGTTTTTTTGTTTCAATAATACCCTGCCAGGCAAAAACCGAGCAAACGGCGAAAATCGCAGCCACTGACAAATAAAATTTTTCTTTTTCCCGCATAATAAATTTTAATCGTTTTCCAAAAAGTTTTTTTGCTTAAAATTTTTAAACAGAATAGTCCCGCGGAATTTGAAATCGGCGTCGGTTTTTTTAACAAGGTTGTCCAGCGGCGCTTGAATGTCTTTGAAATCTGCGGAGCTTTCAAGAATTGCTTGAAGCGCCAAAATCGCGTCTCTTGTTTTCGCGCGGCCTATTATTGTGAAGATTCCTTCGTTGGGAGACAAAACTTCTCCCAAAGCGTATTTTGAATTAAGCTCAAGTGAAAAAATTTGCGCGTCCGACGGAACTGCGCCGGTTATTTCAGTTAAAACCTTTGACCAATAAATTTGCTCCGCTCCGATTTTGTCAATATTTATCAAAAGATCGTTGATATTTTTTGACGATTTTTCTAAAAAAGACATTTGTTGCAAGCTTGTATTGTATTTGTAAAAATCTATCTTTTGATCCAAGTCGTTCAGCGTATTGTTTAAATACAGCCGGCTAACCCAAAAAGGCAGTGAAAGAAATATCAAAACCATAAAAACAAAAGAGCCCCAAAAAATTACATTCTTGGTAAGGCTAATCCAGTATAATGTCTTTTTTCTTTCCGGCGGCAAAAGATTCAGAGAAATCATATTCTTCGCCAACTGGCGAATCAAATTAAAAATTTAAAGTTAAAAGTTTTTGTGTTTCGCTTCGCGAAACTCATTACTTTTGAGTTTTGAGTTTTGAGTTTAGCGAAGCGCCTATGTATTATACAGGGCCAGTCCCAGCGCGGTTGTGTAAAAAAGCGATTCGCTCCGGCTTATAGGAGGGATTTCTCCGGCTCCAATATTATAAATTCCCTCCCATGGATTCGCGACTTCCACTGTCTTTCTTAATAACAGGGACAAATATGAACCCATACCCATCAGGTTCGCTCCGCCGCCGCAGATTATTATTTTAAAATCCGATCTGGGCGAAATTCCAAAATAACTGTTGTAATAGCTGATAGAGCTTTTAATTTTTAAAACCAGTTCGCTTAACTGCGGTTCAAGCAATTTAAATATTTTCTTTCCTTCTTCCGACTGCTTTAAAATACCTATTTCGCGCTTCAGTTTTTCCGCCTTTTTAATACCCACTCCGAATCCTTTGCTCAGTGCGATGCTGAAGCCCTCTCCGGAAATTGGAATACTTTGTGTGAATCTCAAAAATGGATGCTTATAAAAAATAAAGCTTGTTCTGTCCCGCCCCAAATCAATTATCAAAACCGCTTGCGGGTCTTCCTGGTTTTTAAACAATCCTCTCACGGTCGCCACTGATTCCGCCTCAAGTGCGACGGGGATCAAGCCGCACCTGTCCATAATTTCCAAATACGAATCGGCTAAAATCTTCGGCGTAGCAGCCACAAAAACATCCGTGCAACTCTCTTTGCCGTTAATCGGGCATTCTTGGGTATCAAGAATATGCCAATCCAGATACATTTCTTCGCTGGAAAGAGGAAAATGTTCTTCCGCTTTCGCGCGGATCATTTCTTCCGCGTTCTCTTCGTTTATTTTTGGCGTTATTTTAATCACCCTGATAAAGCATTTTGACTCGGGAAGGCTTAAAACCACCTCCCTGCCTGCAGTGGGGCGGGGTTTTGCCGCAAGTATTGTCTCCTTAATTTCCCCGATAAGCGCTTCGGTGTTTTTTATTTCCCCGCCAGCAACTATCTTTTCCGGAATTTCTCTTTTATTATAGCTTTTCAGCCGCAGTTTTCCCCCTTGCTTCTGAAACTGGGCGATCTTAATTGACTGGTCGGAAAAATCAAGCCCGAAAGCCGGTATCCGGTTAAATGTCTCTTTAATAAAATTAAAATCCATAAATTTGATATTAAAATATTGGATATTTGATATTATTCTTCTTCAATATCTATCTATGAATTACGAAATGTCTTGTTTTTGTCATTGCGAGGAGTCCCGATCCCGAGTCTTCGGGACTGGCATTCGCCAGAGATTCCTCGCTATGCTCGGAATGACAAAGTACTATTTCGTAATTCAAAGTAATATCTAATATCCAATATAAGAACAAAATTGTAGCGTCATAAAACCTTGAAAAAATCAAGATTGGAAATTGAGGAATAATGATATTATAGCAGATTATTGCGTTTCGTTCCAGTTGTCAATTTGCCACCCCGCTCCCGGGCCGCTGGAAAAAGACGCGTTAACAAGCCCTTGGTTGTATGTAACCGAAGCCAAGTTATCAAGCCGCAGCTTGTGCGCGGTAGCTTCGGTAATATCAACGCCGTTGTGCAAGTTAATCATGCCTCTGGACGCGTAAAATATTACGCCGGTCGCCTGGTTGTGAATATCAACGGCGCCGTTATGATCTCCGCACGCTTTGCCGTCTGGAGAGGTCGCGCTTGTCCCGTCGCACTGAAGCGTGGTAAGCATCATCAAGAAACTGCCGGCGGCGCCAGAACCCGAAAATGTTCCGTTGTTGCTTACATGTATCCAGCCATCCGCGAGCACCACGCATGAATTTTCTCCGTATGAAGCAAGGCATTGAACAGCGGAACCGTTGCTTATATCTATATTGCCGCGCACATAAAGCGTTCCGGCGACAGAAAGAGTTTTGTTATTGCTGGTCATAACAAGATTGCCCGTAATCTCTTTCGGTCCCAGCGAAATATTATTCGCGACGTTGTAATTTCCGCTAATCGTTCCGCCGGACACTGCGTCCGCTTTCCAGTCGGCGATATTGCTCGCTGAAATCGGCTCTGGCAAAATATCCGGATCAGAACTACCCGGATAAGCCGCGCCTGGAGTCAAGGGATCGGAACAAAAGGTTTTGGTCGGAGCGTTTAAAAAATTCAGGGAACTTGCGTCAATCGTCTGATAATAAGCGTCGCCGCAAATTTTGCTGTTTTCAATGGTATTCGCGCGCGCGCTTAGCCCGACTGTCACATTTTTGATTTTATTGCCTCCGGCAACATACGCGTCACCCGTGATTTTCGCTCCTGAATCCCCTTGTATTTTTCCGTTTGAATATATGTTTCCGTCAATTGTTGAATTATTACTCATTTCAAGACCGCCTTCTCCAATCTGAACCCCGTAATGAAAAGAAACATTGGCAGTGGTAATAGTAAGCCGGATTCTTGTTTTTCGGACATTGCCGGAATAAGAAGACGAAGAATTAATTGTGGTGATATTTCCATTGGTTGTAATGCTTTGGATAACGGAAGCGCCGTCAAGATTCAGATCCCCGGAGGGTAAATTATAGTTTTTCAATTTGCGCAAAACCGCGTCTTCTGCGCCCGATTCTGCTGAATAATACGATTGCGCTGAAAAGACAAGGTTTTTGCTGATTTGCGCTCTATTAAGGATAATCGCGCTTACGGAAAAGGTGAC
>JAHIHE010000089.1 GCA_018899995.1 Patescibacteria group bacterium
GTTTTAAATTGTTGTATCTCATATACTTCTATTTTACCAGAAATTGAGGTAAATGAGGAGCTATTGTGCAACAGGTCTATAATACATGATACAAAAGCAATATGTATAAAAAAAGAAAAATTAAATTTATTATAATCGGGATTTTGGCTGTTGCCGTTTTTCTCGTCTGGAGCGCCTATTTTTCCTCTCAGCCGAATGATAAAATGAAAGTTTATTTTTTTGATGTGGGCCAGGGAGACGCGGCAATGATTGAAACGCCGAACAGAAACCAAATTTTAATTGACGGCGGGCCGGATAATTCCATTCTGTCAAAATTGGGCCGGGTAATGCCGTTTTACGACAGGACAATTGAACTTGTTATTTTAACCCATCCGGACAGCGATCACTTGGCCGGGCTGGTTGAAGTTATGAAAAATTACGAAATCGGGGCGATTTTAACCAACGGAAGAGATTGCGCCTCGGCGATTTGCCAGGAATTCAGCCGGATTGTAAAGCAAAAAAACATAAAAACAATAACGGCGGATATCGGGCAAAAAATTGATTTTGGCTCTGGCGTGAAAATGGATATTTTATTGCCAGCAAAACCCTCCCTTACCAAAGTCGCGGACGGCAAAAGCGAGGACAACAATCTCTCAATAATTTCGCGCCTTGCCTACGGTGCGGATTCTTTTTTGTTCACCGGAGACGCGGAAGCAAAAGAAGAAATGGAGCTTATCAGCGCATGTCCGTATTTAAAGGCGGAAGTTTTAAAAGTGGCGCACCATGGAAGCAAGAATTCCACAAGCGAGCTGTTTTTGGATAAAGTTAGGCCGAAATTTTCTATTATTTCATCGGGCGCGAAAAACAGGTACGGTCATCCAAAGCCGGAGACCTTGGAAAAATTAAAAAAAATCGGCGCGGAAATCTTGCGCACGGATTTATGGGGCGATATTAAGCTGGAAAGCGAGGGAAAAGGAGTGGTGACAAGATAGCTATTGCTAAAAAATTTTTTTATGCTAAAATTAAACCAATTAAACAATTAAGCAAATTAACAACTGAACACAGATAAAAATAATTTATCAATTACTTATTATTTGATGGCTAAATTGCTAAGTTGTTAAGTTGAATTACTATGGCGTCTAATTTAAAATCAGAAAGAACCTTGCTTTTGGTAAAACCCGACGGAGTCAAAAGGGGACTGATCGGCGAAGTGATTCTGCGCATGGAACAGCGCGGACTCAAAGTAATCGCGCTTAAAATGGTACAACCGACAGTGGAACACATTGAGGGATTTTTGCCGAAATCCGATAAGTGGCTTGAAAGAATGGGAAACAAAACACTCGGCACTTACGAGCAGTATAAAATGGATCCAATCAAAGAGCTCGGCACGAAAGATCCGCTAAAAATCGGCAAAATGATAAAAAAATGGCTTGTGGGTTTTTGGCTCTCTGGTCCGGTGGTGGCAATGGTTATTTCCGGAATTCACGCCATTGATATGGTTAGAAAAATTGTTGGAAATACGATACCGGCGAAAGCCGAGATGGGGACGATTCGTGGTGATTATTCTGTAGACTCTCCGATATTAGCGAATATAGGAAAACGCGCGATTCATAATGTGATTCACGCTTCTGGAGACATTGAAGAAGCGACTCATGAGACAGAACACTGGTTCAGCCCGGAGGAAATCCACGACTACAAACGGGCGGAAGAAGATATAATGTTTTAAGGGCTTGACCCCGTTAGAAGTCCGAACTTACGCTTAATATTTTTCAAGGTTTTCAAGCGAAAGCGGCTTTCGCCTTACGACTCTTTTAAATAGCGAGAATAATTTTAAGACTTCTAACGGGGTTGACACAATTTATGGTTGGCGTAGAATTAAAATATAAAGTTTTTAATATGACCAAAGGAAACACAACCCCGCGATACTTCGACTTCGCTCAGTACGGGCAAGCTTGGGGCAGGCAACTCATTTTCGTTACTTTGTTATTGAGCCCACAAAGCGGGTTATCTTTTGGTTATATTAAAAAATCGTAATAAAATAGAAAAATACACCACACAAACCAAAAAATAGCCCGCAAAGGGCTATTTTTAATTATAATGGCGGGCTTATTGGTCTAACGGAAAGGCGCCGGGTGTCACCACCCGGAGATCGCGGGTTCAACTCCCGATAAGTCCATTAAGGCGGAAAGTTGTCAATTACCAAAAAGACACTTACGGGGATCTTCCACACCAGAAGAATCCTCTAAGTTAAAAAACTTTCCGCCTTTTCTCTTTTTTGTTTAAAATTACTATTTTAAAACTACTTACTTTTATTGCGGTCGCAAGAATTGTCAAGAATTACAAAAATTTCAAAAAATCCCCGAACAAAAACGGGGATTTTTTGACCGCAAACATTTTTTTTGATATGATGATTCGGGAAGCGGGGTATAGTGTATCGGTAACACACACCCTTGGGGTGGGTGTGACGGCGGGTTCGACTCCCGCTACCCCGACTGGTAAATTTTGGTGCTGGGTTGGGGTGGGAGGGTTTCCGCCAGAGGCGGACCACGCCCCATGATAAACACGGGGTAAAGGTTCATCCCGTAGCGACTCCCGCTACCCCGACCAATCAAGACATTTTAAATTTTCAGAGGAAAGAGATTGCTCGCTCGCCCCGCCTTCGGCGAGCGGAAACGCTTCGCTTCGGCTCGGGCTGCCCTTTTTTCGGCGGAATTGGAGGCCGTATTTCGTAAAGCGAAATGCGCCGCTAAAAGAGATGTTGCCCTTGCCCCAACCCACCCGTGCGCGGGCAACGACAAGGAACTCCCTTGATTTTTGTTGACCAAAGTTTTAGTATTTGCTATCATTGTAATAGATGAAGATTAAAAGATACTTTATAACCAATACAATATAATAGTATATCTTAATTAAAACTATGTCAAACAATAATTCTAAATCAACGATAGGGAAAAATCTTAAAAAGGTTAGGCAAGAAAAAGGTATTTCTCAAGATCGTTTGTCCAAGTTGGCTGATTTGTCGCTAAATACTATCGTTACGGTAGAATCTGGCTTAAATCCAAACCCAACTATTGAAACACTGACTAAAATTGCCCAAGCATTAGATATAAAAGTGGACGACTTAATCAAAAAATAAATATGAGCCAAACTATTACCTCATTATTGAATAAAACAAAAATTGATCCCTCGTGGTCTTTTTCCGACAAAACAAGAAAGGACACGGCGTATATTACGCATGGCTATCATCGTTATCCCGCAAAATTTATTCCGCAAATAGTTTCTCGCTTGGCGGAAAAATATACACGAATAGGTGATTTTATTGTTGATCCATTTGGCGGTTGCGGGACAACCCTTGTTGAATCAAAAGTTATGGGACGGCCATCGGTTGGCGTTGATATAAACCCCGTTGCAGTTTTAATCACAAAAGCAAAAATTACTCCAATTGACCCGAAGAAAATTGAAAAGGCATTTAATTGAAATATTATGCAAACGATAACTACTCATAAAACGATAAGAGATAATGTTCAAAAACAAAATCCATATTTTATTGCGGATAATATTTTAATTTACAAAGATGACGTTTTAAAAATTTCTGCGATTCCAAATAATTCAGTTGATTTGATTGTTACTTCGCCTCCCTATAATGTTGATATCCACTACAATTCTCACGCCGACGATTTATCTTACGAAGATTATTTGGAATTTACCCAAAAATGGATTAAAAAATGTTTTGATCTGACAAAAAGCGAGGGGCGATTTTTGCTTAACATTCCACTTGACAAAAATAAAGGCGGACAAAAATCGGTTGGCGCGGATATTACAAAAATCGCAAAAGATATCGGTTGGAAATATCACTCAACAATTATTTGGAACGAGGGCAATATATCACGCCGCACTGCTTGGGGATCATTTATGTCCGCTTCCGCTCCTTATGTCATTGCCCCCGTTGAGTTGATTTTAATTTTATACAAAGACAGTTGGAAAAAAACAGGGGGTAGCAGAAAGAACGACATTACAAAACAGGAGTTTATGGACTGGACGAACGGGGTTTGGACATTCAATGGTCAAAGTAAAAAAGGAGCGGGGGGTCATCCCGCACCATTTCCGATTGAATTACCAAGACGGTGTATA
>JAHIHE010000006.1 GCA_018899995.1 Patescibacteria group bacterium
AATTTATCGCGGGGCTACCGGTTCGGCAGGAGAATTCGGGCATACAAATGCAGGCCTTCAAAGCGAACTGGAATCAATGAGTTCAGGAAAAGGAATTAGTAAGATTTATAAGCATCTTACCGGTAAAGAACAAAATAGTTTTGAAATTGTGAAATTAACTCGACAAAATGATGCACTTGCTTTAAAAACTCTCGAGATAAGTGCAAAAAATTTCGGCATAGGAATTGCCAATATTATTGAATTACTAAATCCTGATGTTATTGTTCTTGGCGGCGGTTTGTCGGAAGTGGATTTGATTATCGACAAAGCCAAAGAATACGCGAAAAAGAAAGTATTTTTGCCTTCCTTGGCTAAAACCCCGATTGCGGTATCAAAGCTTGGGCAAAACGCCATCGCTCTCGGCGCGGCATGGATGGCGAGGGATATTAAAAATGTAAAATAAAATCAGATAAAAAAAAGCGAAGATGGGAGATTTTACTTCCTTGAAGACTAGCCGGCGGATGCTCTTTGAGCCGTCCGGCGATCTGTTCGGGCGACCAATCATTTTCCAGTTTTTTTCTGACATAAAAAGATAATTTTGAATCCGTATCCATTTTTTTCTTATTGGTTTTATGCGTTCTTTTCTCCGCCAAACTTTGAGCGTAATCAGCCAGATATTTTCCCGAGGAATAAATATTTCTTTTGATTTCCCGCGAGATGACGCTAGGGCTTCGATTAAGGTAGCGGGCGATTTTTCTGATCTTCCATTTTCCTCTTAATCGAGTTTCAATTATTTGCCGTTTATAATAGCTTAAAGAATTTTTTGGTTCTGCTTTTTTGATGATTTTGTTTGTCATATTCTTTAGGTTAATTTTTATAAAATTATACACCTAAAGTGTTGCTTAGCAACTTGAATGCGGGAATTTTCCTCGTTTCTTGACATTCGGCATTTTTCGTGCTATACATATAATATCGAAAACCCAATCGGGTCGTAGATATAAAATAAAGGAGATTGAGAATGAAAACTGAAAAAGAATCAGTTGTCAAAAAAGACAACATGGAGATGAACGAATCGTTAAACGAATCGTTAGAAGATTATATGGACAAAAGATTAGAAGCCGCTTTGAAGTGGCATTCAAAAGGAGCGTCTTGCTCGGATAAGGTACAAACCGTTCTGCCCTATCCAGAAGGCAACTTCTGGGAATGGGTGGAAAAAAAATATAAAGAAGAAAAAGATAATAAATAATATATTTTCTGTTGCGGGACATTGCGTCTCCGCTTTTTTATTGGCCGGTAATTATGCTATAATATTAAATATAAATATTAATTAGGATTTTATGAAAATTTCATTTTACGGAGCGGCCGGGGAGGTTACCGGATCCAATAATTTATTAGAAGCGGCGGGGAGTAAAATTTTAATAGATTGCGGCATGTGGCAGGGGAGCGAGTTTAACGCGAATAAAAATTTCGAGCCGCTGCCTTATGAGCCGAAAGAAATTTCCGCGGTTTTGGTTACTCACGCGCATCTGGATCATGTCGGCCGCCTGCCTCTTTTGGCAAAAAGGGGGTACGTCGGATTTTTTTACGCTACGTCGGCGACTCTGGAACTGGCTCGTTTGATTATGGAAGACGCTTTGGATGTAATGACCTATAATCATCGGAAATTCGGCAATCCTATTTTGTTTGGAAAAAACGATATCGACGAAGTAACGCGGCAATTTAAATCGATTGATTATTGCGAGGATTTTGAAATAACGCCGGGGGTGGCGGTTAAATTTTATGACGCCGGACATATTTTTGGCTCGGCTTTTATTGAAATTAAAGCTGAGGGGAAAAAGATAGTTTTTTCCGGCGATGTTGGCAATGTGAATGTGCCGATTTTAAGAGAAACGGCTTCTTTGCCCGACGGCCTCGATGCCGCGGTTTGCGAGTCAACCTATGGCGACCGCTTGCATGAATCAGCTAAAAGCCGAGCGCAAATTATTGAAACCATGGTAACAGAGGCGGTTGGCAAGGGAGGAGTCTTGATGATTCCTTCTTTTTCTCTGGAGCGCACGCAGGAATTGATCTATGACCTAAACGATTTGATCGATCGCAAGCGCCTGCTGCCGCGCGTACCGATCTATTTGGATAGTCCTTTGGCTATTCGCGCGATTGGGGTTTATCGCAAGCATCCGAATTATTATGACGAAGAGGCGGCGAGGTTTTTTCAGAGCGGCGATGATTTGTTCCAATTCCCCGGCCTCGTATTGACTGAAACCGCGGAAGACTCAAAGCTTATCAATGCGGCGCCCGGTTCTAAAATAATTATTGCCGGTTCGGGAATGATGAACGGCGGGCGAATTATGTATCACGCTCAGCGTTATCTTTCCAAAAGAAAAAATACTTTATTAATTATCGGCTATCAGGCGAATGGCACTTTGGGCCGAAGAATTTTGAAAGGAGAAACTCCGGTATTCATTGACGGGCAAGAAGTGCCGGTGCGATGCCGTGTTAAGGCGATCGGCGCGCTATCGGCTCATGGCGATCAGAAAAAACTTCTTAGCTGGCTAAGCGGCGGAAGGGTTTTGCCGAAAAAAATTTATTTGAATCACGGGGAGCCGGAAGGTTCGGAAGCGCTTCAAAAGATGATAATCGAGAATATTGGAATAAAAACGGATATTGTCAGTCCGAATTTAACGGTGGAAATTTAAATATTTTTTGTTTATTTTGTCATTGCGAGGAGCCGAAGCGACGCGGCAATCTCATGACCA
>JAHIHE010000090.1 GCA_018899995.1 Patescibacteria group bacterium
AAAAAAGAAAAAAGAGATTATCAGAGAGTTTCCAAAAAAAGATTGCGGCAAGCAAATTATGGCAATTTATGTTGATATTTATGGAAATGAATTTAAGGAAGTTTTTAAGGTTAAATAACCATGACAGAAGGAATAAAAATTTACAAAACTTAAAACAAAATTATGACAACTAAAATAGCGATATTTAAAGGTAAGAAAGCGAGAAAAACTATTCATAAAAACGAATGGTGGTTTTCAATTATTGATATAATAGAAGCGTTGACCGACACGGAAAGGCCGAGAAAATATTGGAACGATTTAAAGAAAAAGATTACAGATGAGGGATATTTTGAGGTGTCCGAAAAAATCGGACAACTGAAATTATTAGCTAACGATGGTAAGAAATACTTAACCGACTGCGCCAATACAGAGACAATGTTTCGTATCATTCAATCAATTCCTTCGCCAAAAGCCGAGCCGTTCAAGCGATGGCTGGCAAAAGTTGGCTATGAGAGGATAAAAGAAATAGAAGATCCGGAACTGGCAACAAAAAGAACGCATGCGATTTATAAAGCTAAAGGATATTCAGAATCGTGGATTGCGAAACGAATGCGCGGCATAGAAGTTAGAGAAACCTTAACAGACGAATGGAAAAAACGGGGAGCAAAAGAAGACACAGAATATTCAATTTTAACAGCGGAAATTTCCAAAGCGGCATTCGGAATGACCCCGTCGCAATATAAAAAGTTCAAAGGATTAAAGCGGGAAAATTTGCGCGATCATATGGACGATTTGGAATTGATTTTAACGATGCTGGGCGAGGCTACAACCACCAAAATAACCAGAGACAAAAATTCAAAAGGATTTATTCCGCTTAAACAAGACGCCAAAGAAGGCGGAGAAGTGGCTGGATCCGCCAGAAAAGATATTGAAAGAAGAACAAGCAAGCCGGTTTCAACGCGGACAAATTTTCTAAAATATCCGCAAAATAAAAAACTGCTTAAAGATAAATAATTATGCCAGACATTAAAATCTATAAAACACAAGATTTAGTTTTACAAGTTAGGCAAAACTATAATCCAGTCAAGCTTAATTTGAAAAAATGGGTTGATTTTATTGACGCGCTTTGCGGCGACAGGGAATTTCAAAAAGAAGCGATTAGGGACGCGATTATTTTTCTGGCGTCCGGCGAATATAAGTCAATAGAAGATTTAGTTGAAGAAAATTTTAGAAAAAATAACGAATTGCAGAAAAGATATAAAGATGTCCGAGATTATCAAAGAAACTTGCCTTTGCCGCATAAATTGTCGGGAGTGATTGATTTGGCGACCGGCACGGGCAAAAGTTATTTGATTTACGGCATTGCTCAAATCGCTTTAGGACTTGGCTTGGTGGATAAAGTTTTGGTGCTTTGCCCGTCGCTTACCATTGAATCGGGTTTGAAGGAAAAATTTGAGAAACTATCCGGCGACGATAAAATAAAAGCGACATTACCGGACAGCGCCGTTTTCAAAAATCCGAGAATTATTGACGCCAACAGCACAATTAAAAAAGGCGATATTTGCGTTGAAAATATTCATGCCGTTTATGAACGGACAGGATCGTCAATAAGCGACAGCTTGAAAGGAAACGGCGAGCGTGTTTTGGTGTTAAACGATGAAGTCCATCACGCTTATAATTCGTCAAGCGAAAAAGATATTAGAAAATGGAAAGCTTTTTTGCTTAATCCTGATTATAATTTTAAATACATTTTGGGATTTACCGGCACGGCATATATGGACGATGAGTATTTTAACGATGTTATTTATCGCTACTCAATACGCCAAGCTGTTGACGATAAAGTGATTAAATCGGTTGACTATGTAGCGAAAGACGAAAATATAGACAAAAACGAGAAATTCCAAAAAATTTACGACAATCACGACGAATTTGTGAAAAAGTATCGGCTAATTAAGCCACTCACGATTTTGGTTACAAAGGATATTTCCAAAGCAAAAACGCTTCGGGAAGATTTGATTGATTTTTTGGAGAAGCGAGAAAAAATTTCGCGAAAAGCGGTTGAGAAAAAAGTTTTAATTGTTACCTCGCACAAGGATCATAA
>JAHIHE010000091.1 GCA_018899995.1 Patescibacteria group bacterium
TAATGATTAAGCGGTTGGTTTTTAGTTTTATTGATTTCTATATCACTTTGATACATGGATGTATCATACTAAAGATACTATAGCACGGATTTAGAATAAATCAACTTGATTGTCTTTTAAAATTTTAATTTCTCGTTTTGCTTATCCGCCTAAATTTTATTTTTACGGCGTTTGGGGGCAATGATTCTTTAATTTTTTCCTAGCCAATAGACTACATTCGCCAGTTTAAGGTTTTATAATTATAGCACATTCGCCCGCCCTTGACCCCGTTAGAAGTCCAAGCTTACTCTTGATATTTTCCAAGGTTTTCAAGCGCAAGCGGCTTTCGCCTTACGACATTCTTAAATAGCGAGAATAATTTTAAAACTTCTAACGGGGTTGACTTAATTTCGCGCTTGTTATACATTGATATATTAACTCATAAATCTTAAATCATAAATCGGTTTTCTCTGTATCATGGCATTGACTCCCAAACAGCAAATTTTTGAGATGATTAAAAAAAGCGAAAGCCCCTTGATTTTAATCCCCCAAAACCCCGAAGGAGACGCTATCGCGAGCGCGCTGGCTCTGTTTTTGGTTTTAAAAAAACTGGATAAAAATCCGCAGGTGGCTTGTTCAACCGCGCTCGCGGAAAAATTCCTTTTCCTGCCGGAGCAAAAATCAATTACCCACAGTGTTTCCAACGACTGTTTGTACACTCTTTCTTTAAATGTCGGCGAAAACAACATTACCCAGCTGTCTTATGAGCAGATGGGCGCTTTTTTGAACATTTATTTTTCCACCAAGGTCAATTCCATAAAAGAAAAATCCCTCTCGCTGGAACCTGTAAAATTTAACTATGACCTTATAATAATCTTGGGCAGCCCGGATCTGGAGTCGCTCGGCCGACTCTATTTTGAAAATACCGATATTTTTTTCAAGACCCCGACTATCAACATTGACCACCATGCCTCAAACGAATATTTCGGCGCGGTAAATCTCGTTGATGTCGTTTCTTCTTCCACTTCGGAAATAATTTCCGAAATACTTGAAGCGCTTTCCGGAGAACCAGCCGGAGAAAAAATCGCCACCCTGATTCTGGCCGGCATTATTTCCGAAACCAACAGCTTCCAGAGCGCTTCTGTCAATCCAAAAACT
Source organism: Patescibacteria group bacterium (assembly GCA_018899995.1). GTDB lineage: Bacteria > Patescibacteriota > Minisyncoccia > JAHIHE01 > JAHIHE01 > JAHIHE01. The sequence goes on from JAHIHE010000091.1 coordinate 1,138, forward strand.
TTCTCCCTGGCCGCGTCGCTTGTGGCCGCGGGAGCCAATCAGGAAGAAATTATCAGGAATTTATACAAGACAAAACCTCTTGCTGTATTAAAATTGATTGGAAAGATTGTAAGTAAAATGAATTATGACGCGAATTTTAGCTTGGCTTGGGTAAAATTAAATAAGGACGATTTTGAAAAAAACTCGGCAAGCCCGCGGGATATTGACTTGGCTATTGACGAACTGGTGAATAATTCAAGAGACATTGACTGCCTTTTAACGGTTTATGAAAACGAAAATTCGGCAATCGGAAATATTTGGCTGGATAAAAAATATGACGCGAAAAAATTAATCGCCGAGCTGGGCGGGAAAAAAATAAACCAAAAAATTGTCTTTTTCTCTTCGGGACTGTTGCTAAACGATTTTGAAAAAGAAGCGCTGGCTAAACTAAGGCGCTTTTTAAAGCCTTTTAAAAAAACGCCAATAACCCCGTTAGAAGCTCCAAATATGCTATCTTAAATTGCGGGGTTATCAAGCGAAGCGGCTTCGTCCCGTTAGAAAATCTACAGAAGCCTATGGTTGAAATAAAAGCAATTATTTACTTCAGCATCTTCATATTTTTAGTCTCTAATATTTATGATTTTCTAACGGGACTTCGCCTTACTTTCATATTTAAATGTGAGCGCTGTTTAAAGCTTCTATCGGGGTGAATTGCCTAAAAGCGCCGGAAGTATTAGAATAGGGACAGAAGGTTAAAATGTTAAAATGAGTCCATGATTATCAAAAAATCGTCCATCTCGGAAGAATTTATAAACAAAGAGTCAGCGGAGGAAAAGCTTGAAAAAACCGTAAAAACCATGCGTCACATTTCAGAAGAACAGGAAACGTGCGCAAAAGCCAAAGTTCTGGGGCTGAAATACATGGATTTAAACATCGTACCGATTGACGCCGATGCCTTAAAAATCATTCCTCTATCGGAGGCGCGAACCGGACGCGTGGCGGCGATAAAAAAATCCGGGCGCAAAATTTATGTTGCCGCGGCTGATCCGGATTTGCCGGCGGCAAAAAATACCCTCCATCGGCTTGCAGAAAGCGGGTTTGGGGTTTTTTTGATTTTGGTTTCGCAGACAAGTATAGAAAGGGCTTGGTCAAGTTATGATTTAAGCGCTGTTTTAGAGCCGAGCAGCGACCGCCTCATCCTCAAGGAAGAAGATTTAAGCGATCTTAAAAAAAGCATCGCGGACTTGAACCAGTTTGCGCAGAAAATAACCGAAACTCCAACAAGTGAAACTATAAACTTAATACTGGCCGGAGCGATTAAAACCGCTTCCAGCGACATCCATCTGGAGCCAGCGGAAGAATTTGTGCGGCTGCGGTATAGAATAGACGGCGTGCTTGTTGATATGGCTCATTTCCCAAAAAAAATCTATCCCCATCTGGTTAACCGCATAAAAATGCTCGGCCGGCTAAAATTAAACCTGTCAAATATTCCGCAAAACGGACGTTTTTCGGTTTCGGTATTAAACCAGGATATTGACATCCGCGTGGCCGCGCTGCCCGGAACTTTCGGAGAAGATATTGTTATGCGTCTTCTTTACCAAAACGCGGCGGCGCTGGACTTGGCGCAGATCGGACTGCGACCCGAAGGCCTGGAAAAAATCAAACATGAAATCTCAAAGCCCTACGGAATGATTTTGGTTACCGGTCCGACCGGATCCGGAAAAACCACCACTCTTTACGCTTTTATCAACCGGCTGAACGAACCGGAGACAAAAATAATCACCATAGAAGACCCCGTGGAATACAAAATAGCCGGGGTTTCGCAAACGCAGGTAAAACCCGAGGAGGGCTATACTTTTGCCACCGGGCTTTCGGCAATTTTGCGCCAAGATCCGGACATTGTGATGGTGGGCGAAATTAGGGACGCAGACACCGCTTCAATCGCTGTGCAAGCTGCTTCAACCGGGCATCTGGTTTTTTCCACCCTTCATACTAATAACGCGGCAGGCGCGATTCTAAGATTGGTTGAATTGGGCGTACGGCCCGCGCTGATCGCTCCGTCAGTAAATGTTGTTATTGCGCAGCGCCTGGTGCGCCGGCTTTGCCCTTTTTGCCGCGAGCGTTATTCTCCCGCGGATGAAACAAAAGAAAAAATTTCCGCCTACGGCGGATCCGCCGCAGGTGGAAAAGTCCGCCAGCCTATAGTCGCGATTCCCCAAAAAATTGATTTCCTATGGAGAGCGAAGGGATGTCCGAAGTGTAATTTTGGCTACAAGGGCAGAGTGGGTATTTTTGAAATTTTACCGCTTTCTCCCAAAATCAACCGGATAATTTTGGATATGGCTGTGGAGGCGGAAATAGACAAGACGGCGCGGGAAGAAGGAATGCTTACGATGAAGCAAGACGGCATATTGAAAGCGCTTGAGGGAATAACCACTATAAGCGAAGTGGAAAAAGCGACCGGGGAACTATAGGGGCAAAAGCAAAATACTAAAATACAAAAAACGGAGTTTCCTGTCGGATACCCCGTTTTTTCTTAAAAATTTTTAAGCGGCATTTTTCTGTAGACAATAAGGATTTTCTGGGGTATAATCCAGACAAAAGCCGCGAAGCAGTTGCCCAAATTACCCAAATTCCATAAAAATCCCCATTATTTTCTGCGAAAAGCAAGAAGCGTCTACAGAAAAATAGCGCTTAAGCGACAAAAAAGCCGCTAATCTTTCTTGTTTTTAATATTGCCTGCCCGCTTAAATTTTGCGGAGCAAAACTTTGGCGGGTAAAATAACTTTCAATTATAGCACCTGCTTAAATTTTGTCAAGACCCGCCTAACTTTTGTATCCGTAAGCATAACAGAAAGCGAAATAATAAATAATATCACTGGAAAAGACTGATGATATTATATTATTGGGAAACAAAAGTTTGGCGGGTCAACTCCCTTTATGTCCATTGTCCAAACAAAAGAACAATCAGAAGACAAACAGCTGGATTTGACCCTGCGGCCGAAAAATCTGCGCGATTTTATCGGCCAGGAAAAAATAAAGAGAAACTTTGAGGTCTTTATCGGCGCCGCGAAAAAGCGCGGCGAGCCGCTTGAACATATCCTGCTTCACGGGCCTTCCGGCTTGGGGAAAACCACGCTTGCTCATATTGTCGCCTGTGAACTTAAAGCCAACATAAAAGTTACTTCCGGACCGGCGATTGAACGCGTCGGCGATTTGGGCGCGATACTTACTTCTTTGGAAGACGGCGGCATTTTATTCATAGACGAAATCCACCGGCTGAACAAATTGATTGAGGAAGTGCTTTATCCGGCAATGGAGGATTATGTTCTTGATATTATAATCGGCAAAGGCCCGAGCGCGAAAACCCTGCGGCTTAATCTGCCGCGATTTACCCTTATAGGCGCCACCACCAGAATCGGGCTTCTTTCTTCGCCGCTATTATCCCGCTTCGGCGTTTCCCAGCATCTGGGTTTTTACACCTTGTCTGACATAAAATCAATTTTAAAAAGATCCGCGCGGATTTTAAAAATGGAAATTGACGAAGCCGCGATGGAGGCGATTTCTTCCCGTTCGCGGTTTACTCCCCGCGTCGCCAACCGCCTGCTGAAACGCGTGCGCGATTACGCGGAAATGAAAAGCGACGGAAAAATCAATAAAAAAAATTCCGAAGAGGCGCTGAAAATGCTGGAAATTGACGCTTTGGGACTTGAGACAACCGACAGAATGATTCTGGAAATTATCATAAATAAATTTTCCGGCGGGCCCGTGGGCTTGCAAACCCTGTCCGCTGCGAGCCAGGAAGACCGGGAAACAATTTCAGATGTTTATGAGCCGTTTTTACTGCAGCTCGGTCTTTTGGACCGCACCGGCCGCGGCCGCGTCGCCACTAAAGCGGCCTATGAGCATTTGGGGATCAAATGGCCCGGGCAGGACGGGTTGATATAAAAAATAAAAGCCGAATAGATTAAATCCATTCGGCTGCTAAGAATTACTTAGCTGAAACTCTTGTTAATAATCTCCGAAAGGGTTTCCGCATCCTTCATATCTTGCTCGTCTGGTGAAAATTCCGAAGAGATATAATAATCAATATTTGATGCAATCTCCGTTAATGCTTCTTGCACCAAGTCATCATCAACAATTAAATCTACCCCTTTCTCTGTAAAATTTTCTTTATCAATCCAGACGGGATACGAAATTTCTAGCCCAGTTCTCTTGGCGATCTGCAGAATTTTCATTTTGTCTTCTGCTGAAATCCAATCAGCGTGTAGAAATACCTTCGCTGCAAGAACATTGAGATTTTCCACAATTTTTCGCGCCTTGCTATTATCCGGACATGGTCCGCCATCGGAAATTACAAGTTTTCTTCTTTCCATACTTATCCTCCTGTTATTTTTTCTTTTATTCCCATAACGGGTTAACTATAATAAATCAAATTTTATTACACTTGACCCGCAAGGAATATTTTTAAGTGTGCAATTTTCCGCCTCCGATAAAATTATCAGGGGCTTTTTTAAATTTTATGATTTTAAAAAAACAACTTTAAACAATCTCAAACCTTAAACAAAACTCCTTACTTTTCTTGCGGTCGCAAGATTTGTCAACTCTTTAAAATATCAATAATCTCTGCTCCAGCTTAATTTATTGATAATGTGCCTCTAATCAAATTTTTCCTCAATTCGGGGCTTTTCTAAATTCATCTTTTGGACAAAGATGCACTTGGAAAAAATAAGGGAAGGGGAAAATCAAATTTTTTATTTGGTTTTCCTTACAATTATTGCCGCAATGACAGCAATAACTACTCCGATTGCTCCGACTGTGGGCGTTGTTTTACTTGATGCTTCTTGTGGTATCTCTCTGGCGGGATTTGGTTCCTCTCCGATGGAATCGATGGGATACCGAAGTTCAATTGAAAAAATTGTACCACTGTCTCCTGGCATGAAACCAGAAACCTCAATCGGATTAGTATCAACAACAGGATCGCGATTGGAATCGGAATCAGTTTAATATATTCCGAACGAGGTCCGACCGTGAAGTTAACCACTTCTGTTTGGTATACTTTTTTATCTATCCCTTCAAAAATTATTATCCCCCCACCTTTCATTGCTATTCCTATTTCTTCGGTCCTGAAACTCATATCGTTGGAGTTGAAAAAGCGAAAGACAAAAATATCGCTTATTTTTCCCGAATAAAGATATTCTAAGTCAATTTTCAATCCTCCAAGTAGCCTATCGTCGCTATCGCTGTCCATCTGACTTATGCCCACCGTTGGGCCTACAAAGTCACCTGCGTTTCCAGCACTTCCAGATATTGCTGCGCTAAAAATTATTAAAGCGGCAACAATAATCTTTGTTTTTTTCATATTTCCACCTCTTTATCTGCCCATTAGTCTATTCCATTTTGGAACTTTCTTCAGGGCATTAAACTAATTGTGAACTTATCCCAACCAATTCACTGCCCTGAAGATACTTTCCTTCCCCTTTTTTAAAGTGCTTACCTATTTTTACATTTCTGTAAACCTAGGATTTTTGTTATGATTTCATCATAACCTAAAAGTATAGCAGATTTTAAGCCGAGTGTCAAGAGCTAGCATCAAATCATCTAAAATGACACCAAGAGGCTCATTGATACATCATCTAAAATGACACCGAAATTTATGGTAGAATATAGGGTTAATTCTTAACCCCATACAAGCCATGAATACAGAAGCCAGAAAACAATATATGGA
>JAHIHE010000092.1 GCA_018899995.1 Patescibacteria group bacterium
GAACAATTAGTCACAGCAGCCAAAGAGTGGGCGTCTTTGTTGACGCGCAGAATATGTACCACTCGGCAAAAAATATATTTAAAGCAAGGGTCAATTTTAAGGAAATACTTAACTCCGCGGTTTCAGACCGGCAGCTTATTCGGGCGGTTGTTTATGTCATACGCACGGAGTCCGGAGAAGAGCAGAAATTTTTCAGCGCGCTTACCAAACAGGGGTTTGAAATCAAAGAAAAGGACTTGCAGATTTTTTGGGGCGGCATGAAAAAGGCGAATTGGGATGTGGGAATGGCGGTTGACGCAATTATTATGGCAGACAAGCTTGATGTGGTGGTTCTGGTCACCGGAGACGGCGACTTCGTTCCCTTGGTTGAATATCTTAAAGTGAACAAAGGGTGCCTGGTGGAAACAATGGCTTTTGGCGAAAGTGTTTCCCGCCGGCTGGTGGAAGCAAGCGATTATTTTATTGATTTAAGCGCTCGGAAAAATAAATTTTTAATAAAATAATTAAGTTTAATTTTTGTTTTATGTTGATAGTAGAATCACTCAAGCAATTTCTAAAGCCGGAGCTAAGAAAGGTTTTAATTTTAATTATTTTTTTTAGTTTGTCGTTATTATATAAATGGGATTTGCCCCGTCTAATGAATATTGGTATTGTAAATGATGCACCAAACATAGCACGCGGTCTACCCCTGCCATTTATAACTGAAGGTTGTAATTTTGTAGAATGCGGTTATTTTCCATTACCTTTTCCTTATCTGCAAATTTTCTTGATTATTGATATTATTTTTTGGTATTTAATTTCCTGTCTCGTAATTTTCACTTGGGATAAGATTAAAAACAAAAATAAATAATTTTTAAAAGATTCTGGTTTATGAATTTAAAAAATTTAAAATTGAATAGAAAACTGCTTAAAAAGAATAAAGTCGGGCTTGTAATTATTTTTGGTTCGCGGGTTTTCGGCAGAGCGCATCCGGGAAGTGATATTGATATCGGAATAGTTTTTGAAGATGAGAAGATAAAAGCAAAAAATCCGCTGGAAATTTACGGGGATTTGTATAAAATTTTCAGCAAGGCATTTAAAACAGCTAATCCGGATATTGTTTATTTGAGAGAAGCGCCTTTGAGTCTGCAGTTTAAAGCTATAGACGAGGGAGTTGTGATTTATGAAACTTCGGTTAAATTTTTTGCCGACTATAAAGAGGAAGTAATGATTAAATATTTTGATTTTAAATTTACGGAAAATTATTTTAATAGGGTATTTTTAAACCAAGAAAAAAGATATGATAAAGTATGCTCCATTGGATATAAGCAAAATTAAAAATTTGATTTCCGAGATCGAAGAAAATGTTCTGGTATTGAAAGAATTTTCTTCTATGACGGCTGAAGAATTTAAAGCGGATAAGAAAAATTATGGTTTATGCGAGCATCATTTAAGGCGGGCGCTTGAAGGAGTTTTAACAATTGGCACTCATATTTTGTCTCGTCTTCCGGTAAAAACAAAAGATTATCAGGAAATAATTTTATCTTTAGGCAAATTAGGAATTATCCCGAAAGATTTTGCCGAGAATAATAAACAGTTAGCCAGTTATCGCAATCGGATGGTGCATATTTACTGGGAAATTTCGCAAGGCGAGATTTATAAAATAACAAAAGAGCATTTGGGAGATATTGAAAAGTTTTGCGAGTATTATTTGGATTATGCCAGAAAGCAAAAATAAGTTTTTAGCTTTATAATTTTTTGAGCCTCTTCGGCTCATCAGCCTATGGCTGAGAATGATATTTTAAAAAATCATTTAGAAATTTAGATTTAAAAATTAAAAACACCCGGCCCGCCTCGCATTAAATAATCTTTCACTAAAGTATTTGCTAAATTCTATATAAGCAAATTAAATTGATAGATAAGTTAAAGGCAAGCGAGGCAGGCAATAACACTTTCATCTCTGAACAGGTAGACTATTAAAGCTTAATTACTAGTCTAAAGTTCAGAGATGAATACGAACAAATTATGGAAATAAACAAATTTAGCATTGAGGTCGGAGGCAGGTCGCTTATTGTGGAGTCGGGAAAATTGGCCGGATTGGCCGACGGCGCGGTAACGGTTCAATACGGCGATACCGTGATACTGGCCACCGCAGTGATGAGCAAAAACATGAGGGAAGGAATAGATTTTTTCCCGCTCATGGTTGATTACGAGGAAAAGCTGTATGCGGCCGGAAAAATTAAAGGCAGCAGGTTTATCAAGCGCGAGACCAGGCCAAGCGACGAAGCGATTTTGTCAGGCCGGCTCATTGATCGCACTATCAGGCCGCTTTTTCCCGAAGGCATGCGCAATGATGTGCAGGTTATAATAACCGTATTGTCGGTTGACGGAGAAAATGATCCGGATATAACCGCTATCATAGGAGCTTCTTTGGCGCTGGGAATTTCCAATATTCCGTGGTCCGGACCGGTTGCCGCGGTCAGGATGGGTAAAATGGATGGCAAATACATCGTGAATCCCAAATACGACGAGCGTGAAAAAGGCGGGATTGATTTGGTGGTCAGCGGAGCCGGCGGTAAAATCAACATGGCGGAAGCCAGGGCTTTTGAAGCAAAAGAAGAAGAAATTTTTGAAGCGGAATTGCTGGCCGAAAAGGAAATAGACAAACTTGTGAAATTTCAGGAAGATATAATCAAAAAAATAAGCAAAGCCAAAACGGAAGTTGTTTTGATAAAGCCGTCCGCTGAATTAAAAAGCGCGGTGGAAAAATTTTTGGAAGATAAGGTTGAAAAAAGGATATACAATAAAAACAAAGAAGCGCGAACCCAAGAAAGAATTTCTTTGGAGCAGCAACTGAAAGATTTTGTCAAAGAAAAATTCGGCGAAGAAAAAATGGAAGAAGCTAACGCAGTTATGGAAGAAATGACAAACATTATTGTTCATGAAAATATCATTAAACGCGGCAAAAGGCCTGACGGCAGGGCGTTGAATCAAGTAAGAGAGTTAACCGTTGAAGCCGGAATATTGCCGAGAACTCACGGTTCGGCGATTTTCCAAAGAGGAACCACGCAGGCTTTGAGTGTCGTTACTCTGGGCGCGCCCGGAGACGAGCAGACCATTGAAGGAATTGAAATAGACGGCACCAAGCGCTTCATGCACCATTATTCTTTTCCGCCTTATTCGGTCGGAGAAGTAAAGCCGATGCGGGGTCCGGGGCGAAGGGAAATCGGGCACGGCGCTCTGGTTGAAAAGGCCTTGGAAGTCCTGGTTCCTCCCAAAGAAACTTTTCCTTACACTGTCCGCGTGGTATCCGAGATATTGTCCTCAAACGGTTCGTCTTCAATGGCAAGCGTTTGCGGCGGAAGCCTTGCCCTGATGGATGCCGGAGTCCCGATTAAGACACAGGCAGCCGGAATCGCCATGGGCCTCATGAGCGACAAGGAAGGAAACTATAAAATCCTTACCGATATTCAGGGCCCCGAAGACCATTTCGGCGATATGGATTTGAAGGTGGCTGGCACAAAAAACGGCGTTTCGGCCCTACAAATGGATGTGAAAATAGAAGGCATCACTTCAAAGATTTTTCAAGAAACTATTTTGCAGGCGAAAGAAGCCCGGCTTTTCATTCTTGGAGAGATGAACAAAGTTCTCTCCGCGCCGAGGCCCGAGATGAGCAAATACGCGCCGCGCATCACCAGCTTTAACATCAACCCGGATAAAATCAGGGATGTTATCGGGCCGGGCGGCAAAGTGATAAACGAAATTATTGAGGCGACTTCCGTAACCATTGACATAGACGATTCCGGCTTGGTGATGATTACTTCAAAAGACGCGGAAGCCGCCAAAAAAGCGACCAAATGGATTATGGATTTAGTCAGAGAGGCGAAGCCGGGCGAAGTATACGAGGGAAAAGTCACAAGAATTATTGACTTCGGCGCTTTTGTGGAAATTTTTCCCGGCACCGAAGGACTGCTTCATATTTCAGAAATCGCGCCTTACAGGGTTAGCAGCGTTTCCGACGTCTTGAAAGTCGGCGACGCGGTGAAAGTCAGGGTCAAGGCGATTGACCACTTGGGCCGCGTAAACCTCACCGCGAAAGAATTCCGGAGAAAATAAATTTTTGCGGACGAAGCAAAAAACGCCAATAAATTATCCACAACCTGCGGTAATATGGATAAAACAAACGCTATAAAAAACAACGCAGACGAACCCAGAATCAGCAACTCCAAACAGCCCCTTATACGCACAATGTCTGAAGATATAGAAACACTTAAACATAGTTTGTCCAAAACGAAACTGGCGTCTAAAAACTTGCCGCCAAAGAATTTGCCAATAACTCCTCCCGCACCCGTTAAAAGTCCGCAGGCGTTCAATGAGCCGCCGTTTGTTCCGTTTGCCAATAAACAAAAGATAGTAACAGAACCGCAAAAATCCGGCGGTACCGGCCAGCTAAAAACTGTTTTTGTCCGGCCGGAAGACAATCTGCCGCCGATAGCGAGATTGGCAAGGCAAAAAACGCCGGCAAGCGCTAACCTGATACCCAAAGAAGAAAGAACTCCCGCCTACCGACCCGCAGGGTTAGCTGGCGCTCGGCCGCAAGTGAGTTCACAATCGCTTGTGAATAAAACAGAATCGGCGCCCTTGCCCACCGGCAGGCAGGCGTCATCCGCATTCCAAAAGATTTTAATAGCAGCGCTTTTGGCCGCTTTTGCTTTTTCCGCGTATTATTTTCTCAAGCCAATTTTAAACAAGCCGGCAGTTGCGCCTCCGCTACAGGCTGAAATTCCGCCCTCCCTTGTCGCGGATGCCAAAAATATGAGCATTTCCGCGGACCTTAATTCCGGATTAATGCTTAGCGTCAGGAAATATCTGGAGGACAATAAGAATAGAGCGGATGTCTATGGCGCTTCGCGGCTGATAATTAAAAATACCGATGGCGCGGAAATTTTAAAGATAGAAAACCTGAAAGATTTTTTGGGCGTAAACTTGCCAACCGGATTTTTGGAAGCGGTTGACAAAAACTATTCTTTGCTGTCTTTTAATTATCCAGAAAATAATTATTTGCGGCTTGGCCTTGTTTTTAAAATTGTCAAGCCGGAAACAATCGGGCAGGAGGCGTCAAGCTGGGAACCGGCGATGCTTGGCGACTTGAGCCCCCTGTTTCTTGGAACCCCGGCGTCCTACGATCCGTCCAAAAATTTCGCAAGCAATACTTATCTCGGCGCTTCGGTAAGATACCTTTCTTTGGGCGAGGCGAGGACAGCGCTGAATTACACGATTGACAAGAATAAAGCATTTTTTATGATAGCCGCTTCTAAGGAAGATATTTATTATTTAATTGAAAAAACGGCGAAAAACCAATGAATAAATTAGTCAAAAATCTTGCGATCATGTTTCTTGTTTTTTTGATTATTTCCGGAATTTTTTCCATTTACGCTTCCCCTTTTGAAAAAGCAAAGCAGATTTCTTTGAGCGAACTTGTCGGCCAAATCAACGAGGGCAAAGTCGGCTCAATTAAAATTGCCGGAAACAATCTGGAAATCGTTTTAAAAGACGGAACAAAAGAAACCTCCCTTAAAGAGCAGGAAGGGCCTTTGACCGAGACGCTTAAAAATTACGGTGTCGCCCCCGAAAAAATAAGCGGAATAAATATTTCCGTGAGCGAAGGAAGCGGGGCCGGATTTTTCCTCGGCACTTTAGTTCCGATAATTTTGCCATTTTTATTGATAGTCGGATTTATCTGGCTGATGCTTTCACAGCTTCAGCGCGGAAATGTGCAGGCGATGAGTTTCGGACAGGCGCGGGCGAGGATATTCGGCGTCGGCAAGGATAAAAAAAAGGTTAGTTTTAAAGATGTGGCCGGAGTAAAAGAAGCCAAGGAAGAGCTTCGCGAAATCGTTGAATTTTTGCGCACGCCGAAAAAATTCATTGAAATGGGCGCGAGAATCCCGCGAGGAGTGCTCTTAATGGGCGCGCCCGGAACCGGCAAAACGCTTCTGGCGCGGGCCGTGGCCGGCGAAGCCGGAGTTCCGTTTTTCAGCATTTCAGGGTCCGAGTTTGTTGAAATGTTTGTCGGGGTCGGAGCGAGCAGGGTGCGGGACTTGTTCAACACCGCCAAAAAAAACGCTCCGGCAATTCTGTTTATTGACGAGATAGACGCGGTCGGCCGCCAGCGCGGAGCCGGACTGGGCGGGGGCCACGACGAGCGAGAGCAGACGCTTAATCAGATATTGGTGGAAATGGACGGATTTGAAACCGACACCAATGTTATCGTTATGGCCGCCACAAACCGGCCCGATGTTTTGGATCCGGCGCTTTTGCGGCCCGGAAGATTTGACCGGCGGATTATTTTGGACGAGCCCGACATAAAGGATAGGGAGGAAATATTAAAAATTCACATCAAAAGCATGCCGCTTGAAAAAGACGTCAATTTAAGGCGCGTGGCCGAGCGCACGCCGGGTTTTTCGGGCGCTGATTTGTCAAATCTCGCCAACGAAGCCGCGATATTGGCGGCCCGGCGCGACAAGAAAAAAATAAGTCAGGCCGAATTTTTGGAATCAATTGAAAAAGTAATGCTTGGTCCGGAAAGAAGAAGCCATATTTTAAACGAACGGGAGAAAAAAATCGCGGCTTACCACGAAGCTGGGCACGCGCTGGTTTCCGCCAGCTTGTCTCACACCGAACCCGTGCATAAAATTTCCATCATTTCCCGCGGAAGGGCGGCCGGATACACCCTGCATTTGCCCGTAGAAGACAAGCACCTTAGAAGCCGCTCGGAATTCATAGACGAATTGGCGGTTTTTATGGGCGGATTCGCCGCGGAAAAAATTGTCTTTGACGAATTGACCACCGGCGCAACGAATGATCTGACTAAGGCGTCGGAGCTAGCGCGCGATTTGGTGATGCGCTACGGAATGAGCGATAAAATCGGACCGATAACCTTTGCCCGCGCCGGAGAGCTGGTTTTTCTGGGCAGGGATCTGGGCGAGAGGACCCACTATTCAGAACAAGTCGCTTCTGAAATTGACAAAGAGGTTTCAAAGTTTATCGCCAACGCCAGAAATACCGCGTCGGATATTTTAGCCAAACGCAGGAAAAAACTGGACAGAATCGCTACGGAGCTGATTGAGAAAGAGACCATTGAAAAAGAAAAATTTGACCAGATAATGAAAGAGAAATAAGGGCAAAATTTTATAAAAAATACTGCTTGTTTTATCAGAGCAGTTTTTTTATTCAAATGTCAGGAATTCTTTTTCCTTTTGCGTTAATTTTATTTCTATTTCTTTTGCGCCCAGCAGTTTGATCACTTTTCGCAGAATTTTTTTGGCTGTAATGATTTCTCCCGAAAGCCGCTGGACATTGCGTCTACTGATAGCCAGTTCCTTTTCTTTTTTTGTCTGTTTTTTCCTTTCCTTAACCATTTTTATGCCTCCAAAGTTTAGTTTATAGTGTGTACAATGTGGACTATTCTTAAATTAGCTCGAACATTTTTCGCGCCATATGAATTATCAAAGTATTTAATATTATAATCTTCCTCCATAAATTTTAGATATTCATTTCTTGTTTCCCAATTCTGCAAAGAACTCTGTCTGGTGTAGTTGCGAAATTTAGGACATAATAATTTATGTTTTTATTCCTTAAATTCAACTTCTGAGCGAAAATACCCCGAATAAAAATATAAAAACAAATACTATTAATCCCCAAAAAACATATTCTCTATTTCTTCTTATATAAATTAATAAAACCGCCCAAAGAAAAATAGTTCCATAAAGTTCAATGTAGCCAAATAAATTAGGCACCCATTGACCAAAAATGAAATATAAAGCCTTCTCGAACAAACTGAATAAAATAATGTAAAAAAGGGGAATCCCCATTGAACCCAAAACAAAATCGATTATTTTATCCTTCTTATTGGAGTAAACTTTTTTATTTCTAAAATCCCAAAAACTTGTTGGCATTACTGGCTTTTCTGTTATTTGAGATTGTTTGTTGTTCATATTTTTACAATACTTTTAAAATTTTATTTTTTTACTTGCTTTTGAAAAAA
>JAHIHE010000093.1 GCA_018899995.1 Patescibacteria group bacterium
CAATACAAAACCCTGCCGCACATTGACTGGTATTCCTACACGATGAGCGATTTCGCCTGGATAAACCACGAATGGCTGTCTGAAATCCTGATGTTTAAAATAAAAGAATTTTTTGGCTGGGCAGGACTGGCGATATTTTTCAGCGGCGCTATCACTTTTGCTTTCGGATATTTGCTGCCCAAATCGCTCGGAAAAAACCGGCCTTTTTATACGGCTTATTTGTTAATAATTTTAGGCGCCATTGTTTCTTCCCCCACTTTTGGCGCAAGGCCGCAGATGTTCACTATTTTGGGCGCGGCGCTCTTATTTTTTGTTCTCAACGAATTTAAAATCAAGCCGCGCGGAAAACTCGTTTATTTTTTACCCATAATTTTTCTGCTTTGGGCGAATATGCACGGCGGGTTTATTTTGGGCTTAGGATTATTGGCGATTTATTTGGCTTTGGAAAGATTTTTAATCCGGAGGGCTAAAGAAAACCCGGCTGCGGATTGGCTGAAATCATATCAGCCGCTTGAATCAGAAAGCTGGAAAAAATTGGCTTATCTCGCGCTTATTTCGTTTGGGACGACTTTTTTAAATCCTTATGGACCGCGGATTTATGAGGAGATTTTTCGCACTTTTTCCGATGTATTCGCCCAAAATGTTATTTTGGAATGGCTCGCCCCGAATTTCCACCAGACCGAAGGCATATTGTTCGGTTTTTATGTGATTTTTGTTTTTATCATTTTATCCTTGTTTAAAAAAATAGACATTTTTTCTTTCGTTCTGATTCCCTTGTTTTTGTTTCTCGCTTTTCAGGCCGTAAGAAACATTCCTATTTTTGTCATAATCAGCTTGCCGTTTTTAATCGCGAACCTGTCGGGACTGGAAAATATTTTTGAAGCGACTTTCAGGAAAAAAATTATTACTCTTGGATTCGGAGCGATGCTGATTTTTTACGCGCCGCATGTTTATAAAACCGGCGATGTCGTCAAAACATTTAAAAGCGAAGAAAAACTTGCGGAATATGGAGAGTATCCGCGAGAAGCCGTAAAATTTTTACAGGGCAATCCGCGATACGAACAAAAAAATATTTTCAATGATTATGGATGGGGAGGATACATGATAGGAAATGTCAAATGTCAAATGTCAAATGTCAAATGTCAGGTATCAGATGTCAAATGTCAAATGTCTCCGCCTGCGGCGGATCCGCCGAAGGCGGAAAATGTAAAATCTGAAGAAGTAAAATGCGAGCCGAGGGTGTTTGTTGACGGCAGAATGGCGCAATGGAAAACCAAAGACCGCCATATTCTTAAGGATTACCAGAGCATAAGCGCGCTGGAAAACAATTGGCAAGAACTGGTTGAGCAATATAAAATTGGGGTTATTTTTGTCAAAAAGGAAAGCTATCTGGGCCGCGCTTTAAAATTCAACAGCGAGTGGCAGAAAATATATGAAGACGATTTGGCGGTAATTTACGAAAACTGATATTCACTGATATTTATTTAAAGTTTTGTCAGTATGATAGTCCAGACTTTCATACTATTTTTATAGATTTTACTCAAAATCCGAAGTTCGGTTTCAGTAAAAGTTCAGCGAAGAGCGAAGTCGGACTTCGGATGCTCGGATACACTTCGGAATTAATTCGGATTACAAACAATCCCGAGATATTCGGGATTGTGTTTCTTTTTAAAAAGAAAATATGTTTGTGATTATGTGAAAGTTCCTTTAATAAACACATTAACAATAACCACAACAGCGGCATAAGCGATTCCGGCGACAACCAATCCCAAAAGCGCGTAGGTAATCGTGTTTTTGGCTTTTTCCACTTGTTCTTCGTTGCCTTGCGCGGTAAGATATTGCAGTCCCCCCCAGATTAGAAACAATACCGCTAAAATCGCCACAAATCCCAAAACCCAGTTGGTAATATTGACTATTATTCCACCAAGATCGGTGTTTTCAATCCCCGCGGGTTTATTGACTGTTCCCCATCCATTGACGGCTGCCAAAGTTATTGAAGGAATCGCGACCGCGCCGAGCGTTGTTAATATCGTTAATAATTTTTTAATTTTAATCATATTTCACCTGCCTTTCTAATAGTTTATATTCTTTAATATTTATTCGTATCACTGCCAACAATTAAGTTAATTACTTTGAATTACGAAATAATTATTTGTCATTGCGAAGAACCAAAGCGATGAAGCAATCTATAGCCGAGATTTGAGATTGCTTCGCTCTCCCGAGAACTCGGGATCGCTCGCAATAACAGAAAAGGGCTATTTCGTAATTCAAAGTAATTATACAACGAATTTTAAAAACAGACAATACCTTTTTGTCTAAATAATTATTAAGTGAACTTTCCGCCGATAAAAACATCAACGATTACTTTTACCGCCGCGTAAGAGATTCCGGCAACCACCAGGCCCAAAAGCGCGTATCTGATAATTCTTTTCGCCGTTTCTATCTGCTCTTCGTTTCCAGCGGCGGTAACATAGTTAACTCCGCCCCAGACCAAAAATAGAACTGCCAAAAACGCGACTATTCCTAATGTCCAGTTGGTAATATTGAGAATAACTTTTTCAAGGCCGACATTGGGCAAACCTTCCGGCGGGTCGCCCACATTCCAGCCGTCGGCTAAAACAAAATAAGGAATAAGCGCAAAACCGAGCAATATTAGGATTGAAGCAGTTGTTTTAAATTTGGTTTTAGTCATAAGTTTTACCCCTCACCTTTTTATAAAAGGCGGGGGTCTACTTTATTAATTTATCCAGCGCAACGACTATGCTGTATGAAATGCCGATGACAAAAAGACCTAAAAGCGCGTACTTTATAATTCTTTTCGCGTCTTCAATCTGGCTTTCGTCGCCGGAAGCGGTAACATAATAAATTCCGCCCCAGACAAGGTATAAAATCGTCAAGCCGGCCACGATTCCCAAAAGCCATTCGGTTATGTTGTTAATTATATCCTTTAGCGGTTTGTTAGTCAAACCATAGTTAAATATAATGGTTGGAGCAGAAGTATATCCGGACCCGCCTGCGGTAATGGTAACAGCTGTAACTACACCACCGCTAATTGTGGCAGTGGCGGTTGCGCCTGCGGCAAAAACTAAATAAGGAATAAAAATAGCGCCAAGCAATATCATTCCTAAAATAATTTTTTGCAAATATGTTTTAATCATAATATTAACGACTTGCGATGTCGTAAATTCATTTTACCTTTAATATTGTTTTAACTTCAGTGATTAAGGTGTAAGAGACCAAAACTATCGCCAGACCGAGAATAGCGTAGTAAATAATGTTCTTGGCGCTCTCCATCTTCGTTTCGTCGCCCGCGGCCATTGTATACATTATACCACCGTAGACCAAAAAGAGAATAATGATTGAAGAAACAAGGCCTAACACCCAGCCGGTCGCGGCCTGAATCAATTCCTGAATGGAACAATAAGAAAGCGGCGAGCGGTAATTAGTCGTGCCACTGGCGCAGGGACCGGCAGGCGGAGGGGGGCAAGCAGGGCATCCTCCGCCGCCGCAGTCTATGCCTGTTTCGCCATTATCCATTACACTGTTGTTATTGCAAACAGGACCGACAGTTACACAACTTCCGCCTGAACAAGTTTCTCCAATGGGACAATCTTGCCATTGTCCGCTAACGCATTTCTGATTCCCATTGCAATCAACGCCGCTATTGCAGACGGGACAAATTGCTCCCGCGTTAACTGTCGCGAGACATTGTGTGCCTTTATAAAATATCGTCCATGGAGCACTTGGTGAACAGTCATAAATTTCATTCCCAAATGATTTTGTTTCACCAGTACACGTAGTACTGGCATTGCATATTACTAGTGTGGTGTTGTAAGTGGGAGAAGTGGCAAGTAATTGCGGTCTAGCGCTACTAGATTCAATGTTTGTTGTCGTTCTTACGCCCGATGTCCGAGTTTCAATTTTTGAACAAGGTCTATCACTATAATTACAATTGCCAGAACTCCTAAGATCGTTCGAATATGAACAAGTAGCGCAATATGTATTACAATCAGTCGCATTATCAAATACATATTTTGGTGTAGTTGTTTTTGATGAAGCTGGACAACAATATTTACCTGCTGTTGCGCTCTCATCAACACAATCACAATCAGTTGTAACTGCTGAAGAACAATTTAAGGAACTGCAGGGAATACCTGTAACCAAAATATTCACTGAAATACTACTGCTATCCGTATAACTAGTTTTTGTGGCTTTTGTTGATGAAACCACAGCCGTACCTATTGTTGTGCCGGCGGTAAAAGTAGCAGTACATTGTCCATTTGTATCGGTATTATTACAATTGGTAGTTGTAACCGAAGAACCGCCTGTTTGGGTGATAGTATTTACCACAGCGCCGCTTACAGCGCTGCCGCTTGATTTTACCGTAAAAGTAACGGTTGATGTTCCGCTTTTTTGTATTGAGGTAGGACTAGCGGAAGCTGATAAAACCAGAGTGTTTGCCGCCGCGCACGCGCCGGTTGAGACATTGCAAGTTTGCGGTGATACGCATAGCGACCAAACTTTCGTAGTTCCATTACATGCCCAATCATTAGCAGTAACAACACTGGCGCAAGAATTACTTTCACAAGTTTTCCAATTATTTGCTCCAGCGCACAGAATATCGACATCGGGAAGATAAGTGGTGGCAGTCGCATTAGAAAGCGTTATATCTTCTGCGCCTCCTATATTATCCATCAATCCATAAGTAAAATTTTTAGGTTTGTCGGCATCTACCGTATTACAATACCATCCTGACGCTAAAGTAGTGTTGGCACAAGTCGTATAGGCCTTGTCAGTAAGATCTGAATTTATACTTGAACCGCTTTTTGATAATTTATTTCCTTGCTTTGTCCAAAGAACTCCGCCGCCATCGTCCACTCCATATGTCTCTTCCACTAACCAAATCGGGCATTGATAACCCGAAGGAGTGGATGCTGCTTCAAGTCCATCATGAGTCAATGAATTAAAGCCGTGAAATTGCCATAATTGCGCGCAGTTTTCAAGAGAACCACAGGATCCGTCTCTGGGCGTTCCTGTGCCCCCGGTCTCAGTATCTAATTTGACATGCAACCAATTATAATCCATTGCTTCCGCTTTTGGCGCCGGTATTGCGCCAAATCCCAAAATCAAAAATACTACTCCAAAAATTATATAAAACAATCTTTTTTTATTTTTTCCCAAAATCGCGTTTGGCATACCCCGTTAGAAACCCTTGGCGAAAAAGAATTTTAATCTGTTTTTAAGGTAACGTTTACCCATACCAGACTTAAGATACTTTTCCCGCGCTCGGGCGTCTTCTTTAGTTAAACAAGCTTCGTAATAAATTAATTTCCACGGTGCCCCAAATTTTGTAGATTTATTTTTCTTTTCATTGTGGTTTAAAATTCTTTTTCGTAAGTTTTTTGTAGACCCAGTATACCACAAATGTGTTTTTAAGCTTAATAAAAGATATGCATACCACATAAACAGGTTTCTAACGGGGCATAATTTTAAAATTTATAAATAAAATGGCTTACTTTTATTTATTTCAACAACCATTTCCACAATTTTTAAGCAATCTTAATTCCGCTTTTCTTAATTTCGTAAACCATCGGATCATTGTCGTCTTGAAAATCTTTTACCGTAAAGCCGTACGGTTCAATCATAGAATCAACATCCCTTCTGATATGCCATAACAAACTTTCATTTGCTAATTTATTTCTTTTCATTTTGTCGGAAACTACAGCCACATCAATATCGCTCCACTTGTGCTGACTCCCTTTGGCATAAGATCCAAACAAATAAATAGCGGCGAAAGGATAGTTTTTTTCTTTTAATTTTTCCGCGTATTTTTTGACTATTTTTTTTACTTTTAATTTTGACATAATTTTTGATATAATTTGGTAATTTTATCAATGTAATTTTTAGTATATTCTCTGTTGCATTGCTTATAAAATTGCATTTTATACTCCGGATAGCGAGCGCGAATATTAAATTTGTTTACATCATCCAATAAATCCATTTCATCTTTAAGCAAATCGCATTTTGCATACTCCGATAATTTTGCCAGATTATGAATATAAGGAGCTTCCTCTTTTGTTTCTTCCACCACCAAGCCTTTTAGAATTTTTTCCAAAACAATATGGCCAAAAAATAAAGACTCCGGATATCTCTTAATCCCAAATAAAGCATTCATCGTTTCAAAATCGTGTTCTGATGTTTTTCTCCAGTATTTTACGATTTTTCTTATATCTTCTTTTTCTTTTTTTATAGCCATAATATTATTTCAATGTTTTTATTTCACCCCAAATCCCGCCGCCAAAACCGCGATTCCCAAAATCACCAAAAATAAAATTTTTTTGCTTGGTTTAAAAATTTCTAAAGACATATTATTCTTCCATTTTTTCTTTCAACTTATCTCTTAAAAGATTAAAAATCCCAAGATAATTCGGCAGGCGCGAATAAACATCGTCCGCTGTTGACTCATCGTATGTATGAACGGTTAAATTTCTATCCTCTAACGCCTCTATCCAGCGGGGGTCATCTTCAACCAGTCCGAATTTAAACGCTTCTTTCAGGCATTCTTTCGGCGAACGGCAGATTATCTCTTCTTCTCTTAGAAATTTTTGAACGCATTTCCACGCCAGCTCAATCGTGAACTCAAATCTTTTTATCGCCGAGTCACGATTTTTAATTGATTTTTCTTCTTTTAAAATTTCTTCAAATCTTTGAACAGATTTTTCAAATGAATTAAATAGTTCTTTCATAAATTATTTTAAAATTTTAGCATATTTTAAAACATTCTTTTTATATTCCTTATCCTTTGTCGTCAAATCAACAATATCTATTGATCTTAGGGTTGGAATATTATCAGCTTTGTTGAAAATTTTCACCATTATCCCAAAAGGCACTTTTTTTTCTCCCAATATTCCAATGTCTATGTCGGAAGTATCAAGCGCGTTTCCTTTTGCCCAAGAACCGAAGAGCAAGATTTTATAATCTCCTGAAGCCGATTCTTGAATAATTTTCGCTATTTTTTCTAAAATTAAATCCCGTTCCATATTACGGACCAAAAATTATATTGTTAAGCGTGGTAACCACTGAATACGAAATCAGAACCAAAAACAGACCGATTATTGCGTAGTTGATGATTTTTTTGGATTTTTCAATCTGGTTTTCGTCTCCGGAAGCTGTTATGTACATTATGCCGCCGTAGACCAAAAAAATGATAACCACCGCGGAGGTTATGCCCAAAAGCCAGCTTACAATACTGCTGACTAATTCTTCCGTGGTATTGGTGGTTGTAGGATTGTCAAAATTGACTGAATTAAGTGTTGCGCCTGCGTTATAGGCAACAAAAAGAAAAGCGACAGAAAAAACGGGAATAAGCTTCTTAGTTAAATTCTTGATTTTTGCGCTATTCATATAACATTTATTATACCAAACAACTGGTTCTTTCCACAAGCCCCGTTAGAAAGCTTGAGCAGAAAAAATTTATCAAATTTTTTCTGCTGTGAGTAATAAATGTTTTGTGCAATATTCAATCTGCTTTATATTTATACCTGTTTAAGCCCTTGTTCGGCTTTCTAACGGGGCAAGCCCCGTTAGAAATCTTAAAATTATTCTCGCTATTTAAGAATGTCGTGAGGCGAAATCCTCCGCCGTCTGGCGGATTGAAAACCTTGGAAAACATCAAGAGTAAGTTTGGACTTCTAACGGGGCAAGCCCCCATCTTTTTTCAAAAAGGTGGCGGGCAAGCAAAGTTATCCACTTTTAAGAAACCTAACAATCAATAATATTCCAGGCGCCTCCGCTAAAAGGATGGCTGTAACCCAAAGCGGCGATAATGATATTGATTAAAAGCCATGCGATGAAAATGAGCGCCAAACCCATTAACGCGTATGAAATCACGGACTTGGCAAGTTCTATTTTACCCGGGTCGCCGGAAGAAAAAACATAGAAAAGTCCGGCAATGACTAAAATAAACACGGCGATTGCAACGGCAATCTGCGTAAGCCAGTTGATAATATTCTGAAGCATTAAAAAACCAAAGCAAAGATTGCAAGGCGCTGTATCATCCCATGGAGTTGCCAGATTATTATCAAGTCGTCCGCAAGGGATAAGTCCGCCTAAAACAGGAGCGACAGCCGTGGTGCATCCGATATTCAGATTTTTCGCTTCGTAAGTTCCGCCGGTTACGGAAAACAGCGAAAGCGGCACATCGCATTTTGTCGGGTCGCTTGAATTTATAGAACATAGATTTACGCCGTTGGCCGTGCAATCGCAAGCGGTTAAGGCGGCTTGAAGAGTGCTTCCCCAGCCGGTATAAGTGGTGCTGCCGCTTGCCGGAAAAAATTGATTTGTGCCGATATTCATTGAAGTGGGGATGCTCCGGAACCCGGTCATATCGGAATAATTGTAGGGTCCGTTGCCACAAGTGGTATAAGTACCGACATAGGTTCCATCGCTTTTATATTTTGTCACGCTTCCACTGCCTGCCGTACAGGAAGAAGGATTCAAAACGCTTTTCCCGGATGGCGCGCCACCCTCCATATTTACTACCCACGCATTGTTATCAAAGTCAATCGCCACGCCATGCGGAGTTTCGCCGGTAGAATAATTAGCAATAAAAGTCCCGCTTGTGTTAAACACACTTACTTGATCAGAATACAACCCAGCTGCCCATACTTTATTATCTCCGCTCGCCGCAAGCCCGCTGTTGTACGACAAACCGCTTGAATAAAGCTCATTGTCCGTTACAGCGCCCGCGGGAGTTCTTGTTATTTTGTATACTCCGCCGCCGCCAATGCGACCTACCCAAATATTGGAATCATTGTCCATGCCTATTCCATAAGCTCCGGTCACAGAAGTATTTGATACTGCCGTTATACTGTCGTCTGAATATTTGTAAGAAATCACGGTGCCACCTGCTTGCACCCACACAAGACCATATTTATCGCCAATCATTCCATAAGAACTTGCATTGTTTAAAGTGGCTAAAACAGCGCCTTTTGTTCCACAGGAACCGCTCGCGCATATAACTTTTATCCTGTCGGGCTCAGGCGATCCGCCAAGAGTGCCCGCCCAAATATTTCCATTCTTGTCAAAAGTGATGCCGCGAATATAATTTGCTCCCATATCAACTTGTCCGCCATATCTGTATTCTTCTGTTCCGTCATTTTTCGGTTCCAGCCAAGTAACATAGGTATTACCCCTATTCGCCACCCAGACATCGCCGCCGGGAATTAGAGTTATGCGCGAATTGTTGTTAAAAGAGTTTTCGGCAAACCCTGTTGTAGTATTAGTATAAAGTTTTACCAAAGTGCCGTCTTTTGTCCGGATTTGCGCTAAAGTGTTATCGCTTGAATTCGGTATCCAGATATACGGTGTGCCGATTATATTTTGCGGCGACAAGTCCACCGTGGCGGAGGTAATTGTCGCGCCTGTCGGAAGCGTGACTTTTGCTTCGGTGTTTGTGCCGCCGCCGGCTGGAAAAATTAAAGTTTTAGAAGGTGAGCCGTCGGAAAATGTGGTAGTGCTGCAATTATCTATGTACGCTTGAGCAGTCAGGGAAGCAGTCGGGGAAAAAGATAAAACAACGAAGGATAAA
>JAHIHE010000094.1 GCA_018899995.1 Patescibacteria group bacterium
CTAAGATTAAAAGTTAGATTAATTGTCATTCCAAGTGCAACGAGGAATCTCTCAACTTGTTTGAGAATTAGTCTGGCATTCGCCAGAGATCCTTCGCTTCACTCAGGATGACAGACGAGATTGTTCTTTAAAAAATTTCACGGCTTTGGGAAAAATTGCAGCTCTTTTAAGAGGTGTGATTAAACTGAAGTTGTGAATAAAAATTAAGGAGGAACTATGAGAGAAAAAATAGGTAAATTAGATATTAAGGACATAGAAAAAAATTTGATCGAGGGTGTAGGAATACTCTCCCACGACCTGTTCTTAAGCATCGTAAGGGTAGTAAAGGTAAAAAGTGATAGTGAAAAATCATTCACAGTCACAGTTCCGCACTACATTAATGATATAAGCGGAATAAACAACAATGAGGGTTTTAAAAAAGCTGTAAAAGATTCGCCGGCGCGGAAAATAACTCTTATTTTAAAAAATAATGAAATAGAGTATAAAAATGGCAATCTTTGCAGTAAAATCCCTTTCACGTCTCCGCCCGAAGAAGTTTTGGCGCTTCTTGAAAACCTTAAGCTTGTGAATTACAAGGACAGTGGGTTTGTCACAGCGCTAATAGACAAAGACGGTTTCTATATCCAAGGGCCCTGCGTCTTAATGGGCAGTTTCGGAACATAAAGGGAAAAACCTTCCCCCCCCGTTTGTCTTTTATGACAGCGGGATTTTTTTATTAATTTTTAAATTTCGCTTCAATCCCGCACGCGCCTTCGGAAGAAACCATGCACGCGCCGATCGGATTAGCCGGCGTGCATTTTTTATTGAATAATTTGCAGTCCTTTGGCTCTTTTAAGCCGCGAAGAATGGCGCCGCAAATACAGCCAAAGCCAGTATTTAGTATTTGGTATTTAGTATTTAGGGAATTAAAAATTTCCTTATACTTCAATTTTGCATCAAATTCCGCGTATTTTTTACGGATTTCAAAACCGGAATTGGGGATTTTACCGATTCCGCGCCAGTAAGCGTCACCGATTTCAAAAACCTCGTTGATCAATTCACGGGCTTTGGGATTTCCTTCTGGTCGCACGAGGCGAGTGTACTCATTTTCCACCTCAGCCCGATTTTCGGCTATCTGCTTCAGTAGCATATATATTGCAATTATAACATCGCTGGCTTCAAATCCGGCGATTACTTGCGGTATAGCATTGTCATTGCGAGCGACCCCCTCGATTTTACTCGGGGCAAGCTCCGGGAGCGCGGCAATCTCTTCTTTAGCGCAATAAGTCTGAGATTGCTTCGTTGCCTGATGGCTTCTCGCAATGACAGAAGGGGTGTATTTTAGTTTTTTATAAGGGTTAATTCCGATAATCGTTGAGACATGGCCAGGATTGATAAAGCCGTCAATTTTTAAACTCGGCGTATTGAGTAATGCTTTCATTGCCGGCACGAATGCCTTATGCGAAGAATAAACCGTGAGTCCGCGTTTTATGGCGCTGGCAGTCATCGGAGTGGTGGTTTCAAATCCGAGCCCGAAAAAGACAAGATTCGGTTTTATTTTTTGAAGTTTTAGAGCATCTTCGGCCGAATAGACCTCTGTTACTTCCGCACCCAATTCTCGCGCTTTGTCAAGACCGAAACCAGTATTTGGTATTTGGTATTTAGTATTTGGGACAATTAAAGTCCCTGGAACGCGAAGCGCATCTCCATAGCAGGCGATTGGAATTCCTTCCAAGGCCAACGCGATTACAGCGTTAATATCCCGCTGGTCTGTCACGCAGACAGGACAACCCGGACCGGAAAGAAGTTTAATATTTTTCGGCAACAGTTTCTTGATACCGTGCCGCGCAACGGCTTCAGTGTGCGTGCCGCAGAGTTCCATCAAAACCACTTGGCGGTTGATTTTTGCAGAAAGGTTATTTATTTTACGGAGAATGTTT
Source organism: Patescibacteria group bacterium (assembly GCA_018899995.1). Taxonomy (GTDB): domain Bacteria; phylum Patescibacteriota; class Minisyncoccia; order JAHIHE01; family JAHIHE01; genus JAHIHE01. Next base: position 1,920 of record JAHIHE010000094.1, read on the forward strand.
TGCATAAAATTTACTTAAAATTTTCAATTTTCAAATCTCAATTTACAATGAATTTTCAATGCTCTAATTTTCAATTTTAGATATGCGAGATTAGTTTGAAAATTAATTCATTGAGATTTAATTGAAAATTGAAAATTGGTGTTTGAAAATTATCGTCTCACTTTTTTATTTTCGCGCTTTTGTTAAAAAGCGCTAATGTTTTTTTCGCCTCTCTCTGTTCCAGTTTCTGTATCGCAAACCCCGCATGCACCACCACATAGTCGCCTTTTTTAACTTTCACCAATTCGCAATTGACTTCTTTTTCCATACCATTAAAATCCACCTTTGCGCGAAGGGTTTTTAAATTGATGGACTTGATTTTACCGGGAACAGCCAGACACACAGCTATTTGAAAGTTATAAAGTTCATAAAGTCATAAGGTAAGCAGATTTTAACTTTATAACTTGACGAACTTTATAACTTTATAAACTTATTATATCGCCCCTGGCGAATTTTTAATCTCCGCGTAATTGAACACTGGGCCGTCTTTGCAGACATATTTTCCGTTGACCAAAACACAATGCTGGCAAATGCCGATGCCGCAATGCATGCGGCGTTCCAATAAAACATAAATATCTTTTTCCGTCACCTTTTTTTGCTTCAATTTTTTAATGACAGCCGGATACATTATCGCCGGGCCGCACATTATCAACACTGGATTTTTTACCAGTTTTATTTTATCAAAAAGATCCGTAATCAATCCCACATTTCCTTTCCAGTTTTCAGAAGCAATATCAAGAGTAAGATTTATTTGCAAATGTTTTTGCCAGGCGTCGTATTCATTTTGAAATAAAAGCATTTGTTTTTCCCTCGCGCCGCAAAACAGCTGTATTTTGCCAAATTCAAAAGAGCGGCTCCTGATAAGCTGTATTAAGGGTCTTAACGGAGCTAATCCCACTCCTCCCGCAATAAGCGTTAAATTGCGCTTCGCGATTTTGGAAAGGGGAAAACCATTGCCATAGGGCCCGCGGAATCCAACTTTATCTCCCATGGAAAGCGCAAATAGCTTGCCGGTTAATACGCCTTTTTTTTGCGCGCAAATTTGAAACTCTCCGGTTTTTGAAGGCGCCGAACAGACGGCAAACGGCGCTTCGCCAAAACCCTTAATAGACAAATTTATAAACTGCCCAGGCCAATAATTAAAAAGTTTTCCATTTTCCGGTTTCAACACAAAAACCCGGACCATAGAATTTTGGCTTTTGATATCAACAATCGTAGCTGTTTGGGTCAGGTAAAGATTTCGCATAATTACTTTTTTATCCGCCTTTTTTTGGTTGATTTTTTAGTCCGGCTCGCAATATTTATTATGTTTGGCGTTTTTTTCTTAAGAATTTGGCCGACTACTTCTTTGATATTAATTCCGGCAGGACAAACCTCCGAGCATCTGCCGCATCCAACGCAACCAGGCAAATTATATTCTCGGGGGATTCGCACGAATTTATGGTCGTACCAATTGTAAATCCTGTCTTGAATGGTTTTAAGGAATTTCGCTCCGCCGGCGATTTCCGAGAACTCGGAATTGAAGCAACTGTCCCACTCTCGAGTCCGCCGCACAGAATCGGTCAATGGATTATTTTCATCGTAAATTTTAAAACAAAAACAAGTAGGGCAGACAAGCGTGCATTTATCGCAGCCCAAACACCGTTTTCCCAAATCTTTCCATATTTTGGAACCATACGACAGCTTGACTTTTCCAACCAATTTTTTATGAAATTTTGACAGGCCTTCTTCCGGTATGGGTCCGGCATACTCAATATGCTCAAAATCGGCATATCCGAAATCGTTCAGCATCCGCTGGCCATGCTTGGAGCCGGTAAATATTCTGAAGTTCTTTTGGTCACTTCGGCTTTCTATGAAAATGTCAAACTTGAAATGCTCAAGAATATTTTCTTCATATTTTTCGTAAAAAGTTGTTTCTTCCGGCACCGGGCTTTGTCCGATAAAAATCGTCCGCGATATTATATCCTGAAAATAAGAATCTTTTTCAAAAACCTGGCTTAAAAGCGCCACTGCCCGCAGGTCAAAAACAGTAATGCCGAATAAGACCCGCATATTGGCCGCGCTTTTTTCGTCACGACTGCGGTCCGGGTTATTTTCGGAGCCGTTATTTTCGGAAAAATTAAAAAGCGCCTGTTTGGGGGGCAAAAGATATTTTTTAAACGGATACAGAGGCCGTTCTTTGACCAAAGTAAAATTTCGCGAATCGGAAATTTGTTCAATTAAAACTCGGCCCTGTTTTTTGACTGGCGCGTAAATTATATAGTTTTTATCAAGCAAATATTGGACAAAGCGTTTTAGGTCCGAGGAAGTCATTGTCTTTAATGTCAAATATTAGATGTAATATGTCAAATCCAAATTTTAGATGTCAAATCTAAATTATTAGTGCCAGATTTAACATTTGACATATGGTTTTGACATCTGACATTTGAGTTCTAACATAATTATTTCTATTATACCACAAAATAGCGGCTAACCCCAAATCCCGAGTACTCGGGACAATATTGGTCAAAAAATTGAAGATATGGTAAAATATAGCAGAAGTAAAAAGTTATAAAGTTTATTGATTTTTATTCTTTATTTGATAGAATTAAAGAAATTATGCTTGAAAAACACCAAAAACAACTTAATGAAATTTTTAAAGAAAATCAAGTAGTTTTGGCGTATTTATTCGGTTCGGCGGCGCGCGGCAAGACGACGGCTTTAAGCGATATTGATATTGCCGTTGTTTTTTCGGACAAAGCAAGAGAAAAAGATTATTTTAAAAAAGAGCTTCATTTGGCGCACAAGATAGGAAATGTTTTTAAAATTGATCGGGTGGATATCGTAAATTTAAAAACTGTCAAAAGTCCGCTATTAAAGCATAATGCGGTATTTAAGGGAAAGCTTATATTCGGCAAATATGGAAAAAAGCAATTTGAATTGGAAAGCGGAATTATGAAAGAATACGAGGATACAAAACATTTAAGAGCGGTTCAAGATTATTATTTGTATAAACATATTAAAGCAGGAACTTTTGGAAAAGGCAAACTTATTCAAAAAAGCAAATATTTAGAAAAATATGTCGCCAATAAATAAAAAATCAATATCGGAAAAACTAGAGCTTTTAAATGAAGCAATCAGGAAGCTTGATGAAATAAAGCTTCTTAAGAGAGATGAATTTGCGTCTGATTTTTTTATTCATGATACGGCAATCCGCAATCTGGTTTTAGGAATAGAAATTATTGTGGATATTGGAAATCATATTTTATCGGAGACATTTCAGTCATCAGCCAAATTCTATAAAGATGTAATTATTGATTTGGGCGAAGGCAAGGTTATTCCAAAAGATTTTGCCAAAGAAAACGCTGAAATGGCTGATTTTAGGAATTTAATCATTCATGCTTATGGGAAATTAGACATAAAACAGGTTTATCAAAATCTTCAAAAATCGCCGGATATTTTCCGCAAATTCGCGAAATATTATATTAAGTTTTTAGAAAAACATTAAATTTATTAAGATTAAATTTATAATAATTTAAAATTCGTGATAATACATATTATCATAGTGGCTAAAAATTATGGAAAAGATTTCTCTGTCAAAACTATTTTTATTAGCGGTGATTATAATCAGCTCGGGTCTAATATTCGGCATAACCCAATCTTTAATCGAAATTCGCCGAGTTGTGCCGCCAGCGCCGGCAATAAATAAAATAGAAATTTCCGCGGACGCGAAATCTCCGCCTGCGGCGGATCAGCCTCGGGCTGAAATTCTTAACGCCGATACTAAAGCAACTATTTTCACCATTGCCGATACGCAAAAATATCTTAAAGATTCCGGCTATTTTTACAATCCCGATACTTTTCAAACCACCAATGCCAAATATGAAGGGGATTGTTTTGGCGACGCGGCTTTGTCAAATAATAAAAACAGGATAGTTTTTTCCAGCGGATGTTTACCAGGAGATTTGCCGCAGCCGTGGATTGGAACAGTTTACACTTATAATAAAGAGGTTAAAAAGGCATCTGACTCCTATAATGCCGAACGTTTGCCACACGTTTATAAAGCTTATTTAGCTATAATTAAGGATAGCACGAGTTTTTTAACAGGCGGTAGTGGCAAAAAATTCACTTGGTCAGTAGATGACAAAACCATCACTTACGAAGCGGATTTAGGATTATCCGGAATGACGGAAACAAGAACCATTGATTCGCAGACAGGGGAAATTTTAGAAACTAAACCAGCGGAAGGCGACACATCAGATTGGAAAACTTATAGGAATGAGAAATATGAGTTTGAAGTGAAATATCCTTCAGATTGGACAGCGGAAGAGAAACCTCTATCTGTTTACCCGGATACTTTTACCATCAGAGCAGAGTTTAAAAGCCCCTCTGAGGATAAACAATTTTTCATTGCAGTCCGACCTAAAGATGACGAAGGAATGATTCGAGAAGCGTATAATATTATCTCTGAGATAAAAATCAATGTAGGCGGGATTACTAGTTCTAAGATAACCGGGATGGGTCAAAAAGATGGTTCTCCTCGTGTAATATTTGTTTTAGCAACAAAAGGAGATTATGTTTATAACTTTTACTTACCTCCTTTTTATCAAGAAGAGATATTTCTTGACCAAATCCTCTCCACATTCAAATTCATAGAAAAAAACGAAATAAAATAAAAATTGTGTAAATTGTTGACATTTTTGTATTGCCGTGCTAAAATAATGGTATAAATTATGTAGTTAAGCGTTAAATAAATGCTAATAAAAAGAAAAGTTTTGGGAGAAATAAGCCAATGGCTTGATACAAAAAAGATATTGATTCTAAACGGCGCCAGACAGGTTGGAAAAACGACAATTTTGAAGGAAATAAAAAAAGAGCTGGAGGAAAAAAACAAAAATTGTGTTTATCTGAATCTTGAATCGTTTCAATCCGCTGATCGCCTGAACGTCGATCCGGACAATATCTTTGATTTTATTCCCGACAAAAATTTATTTTGGCATGTTTTGATTGATGAAATTCAAATTCTTGACCAGCCATCTGGTTTTTTGAAATATATCTATGATACCTATGACAATCTGAAATTAATTATCACCGGTTCGGCAAATTTGGAAATCAAAGCGAAACTTCAGGATTCTTTGGCAGGCCGAAAAATCACTTTCTACATAAGCCCTTTGTCTCTTGATGAAATTTTAGATTATGAAAAACTGGACAAAGAAACAAAAAATCCGATAGAGCGGCAAAAGATAAACAAAACATTTGAAGAATATCTGATATTTGGCGGTTTGCCGGAAATTTATCTGGAAAAAGACAAAGAAAAGAAAAAGAAATTGCTGAAAGAATATCTCGGAACCTATGTTAATAAAGATATTAGGGCGCTGATCAGTAAAATTAATGTTTCCAAATTTAACCAGATGAACATCGCCTTGGCGCATTTGATTGGGAACTTGGTAAATAAAAGCAAAATATCCGATGATCTGAATATCAACAGCAGGACATTGGATAGATATTTGGATCTGTTAAAATACAGTTTTATTTTTGATTTTATTCCCCCTTATTTTTCCAATCCGGTTACTCAAATCAAAAAAATGCAAAAAGTTTATTGTTTTGACCTCGGAGTCCGAAACGCCGTTTTGAATAATTTTATTGAAGTTGATTTGAGAGATGATCGCGGTAAACTGTTTGAAAATTTTGTTTATCTTAAATTGAAGGAAAAATACCAAGAAATTTATTTTTGGCGAACCGTGAAAGGAAGCGAAATTGATTTTGTTTATCAGGAAAACGGCCTGAATGTCGTTGAAGCGAAGTATAAAAAATTCACCGCGCCCAAAATAGAACATTCCATAAAACAGGCGATTAAGTCGTTGCGACCCAATAAAGCAAGAATAGTAAATCTTAATTTGGAAGAAAAGATAATTATTGATGGAAAAGAAATAGAATTTGTCAGCTGGAATAAATTGTAGATGATTTCAAAATAAGTTTTTATTTTTGCAAAATTTATAAGGGAATTGGATTAATATTTTAATCTCTAACTAAAACTCTATGAATCAAAAACAAACAGAACTCAAGCCATTGAGGGCGTCAGTGGCAAAAAAGATTTTAGTGGTTGCGATAATAGTGTTCGTTGGCGTTTTGCTGGGAGTGGCGGGGTATTTGGCGAAAAATAAGCCGGTTAAAACCAGCCAGCCGCAAGTTTCGACTGTGACGGAGCCAACAAAATCGGTTGAAGACGAAACCGCGGACTTGCCCTCCAAAGCTTTAGCGACGGAGGATTGGAAAACTTATAGGAATGAGAAATATGAGTTTGAGGTGAAGTATCCTATTAGTTGGCAAAATGATGCAAATAATTCGGCTTCTGTCGGTATCGATACAAGAATTAGGATTTTTAATCTCCCAGTGTGGTCCTCTTTTGAAATCATGAAAAACAATAATGATAGAAAATTGACTCTCGATGAATGGGTTAGAGAATTAATTATTATTGCTAAAGGCGAATTAAGTGCTGAAGTAATTACTATAAATGGATTTAAGGCATATAAGTTGAAAAGCGAATTAGAACCTTCCAACACTTTATTTTACGTTGTTATTACTGACAAAAATAATAAAATCTTTACATTATATGCTTATAGTGGAGACGCGGATGACAACAAAACTCTTGAACAAATCCTTTCCACTTTTAAATTCATTAATTAAAAATAAATCTATGACAAAAATCGCAATTAACGGCTTTGGCCGCACTCCGCGCAAATTCCTTCGGAATTCTACGGGGCAAGTTGGCCGGCTCGCAAAAATATGATTAAAATAGCTATAAATGGATTTGGCAGAATAGGACGATTAGCATTACGGAATATTCTTGACCAGCATCCGAATTTATCGGTTGCGGCGATAAACGATCTAACTGATACAAAAACCCTGGCGTATTTATTGCAATACGATTCTAATTACGGAAAATATTCCAAAGAAGTTTCGTTTGACGAAAAAAACATCATCGTTGGCGAAAAAAAGATTCCGGTTTTCGCGGAAAAAGACATATTAAAATTGCCGTGGAATAAACTGGGCATAGACATTGTTTTGGAGTGCACTGGCGTTTATTTGGATTATAAAAATAATCTGAACCACTTAAACGCGGGCGCGAAAAAAGTCATAATCAGCGCGCCTTGCAAGGGAGACGGAGAAATTAACACTTTTCTTTTGGGGGTCAATGAGGAAAAGTATAATCCGGAAAAAGACCATATAATTTCCAACGGTTCCTGCACCACCAATTGCGTCGCGCCGCTGGCAAAGATCTTAAACGACAATTTTGGAATTGAAAAGGCGTTTATAGGCACCGCTCACAGCTATACAAACAGCCAGCGCCTGCTTGATCTGCCGGCAAAAAATATGCGCGAATCGCGCGCCGCCGCGCTTTCAATCATTCCTTCCGCGACCGGCGCCGCAAAATCGGTCCATCAGGCGATTCCGGAGTTGAAGGGAAAATTAAGCGGCTACGCTCTGCGCGTGCCGACCCCCGTGGTTTCCATCGCGGACATTACGGCAATAATTAAGACAACCACCACCGCGGAGAAGGTGAATAAAATTTTTGAACAAGCTGCAAAAAGCAAACTGAAAGGAATTTTAGGGGTATCAAACCAGCCGCTTGTCTCTGTGGATTATAAAGGCAACCCGCTTTCGGCGATTGTTGATATGCCTTTAACTTTGGCGCAGGAAAATCTGGTGAAAGTTACCGCGTGGTATGACAATGAATGGGGCTATACTTGCCGGCTGACTGAAATGGCGGAATACATAACAAATTTCAAAACCCAAATGTCAAATGCCAAATCAATCCCGAGTACTCGGGACAAAACTCAAATGACAAAAATTTGACATTTGTAATTTATCATTCTAATTTAATTTTAACTTATTAATCATTGACTCAAACTTATGTTTAGACCAAACAAGGTTATCAAAAGCATTGCTTTTGTCGCGTCGGTTTTAGCACTTTCCCTCTCTTTATCTTATCTTGTTTCTGCCTGGACAGAGCCGACTGCTAACCCGCCGACGCCTAATGTTTCCGCTCCTCTTAATATCGGCTCCACCGGCCAATCCAAAGCAGGCGGTCTGATTCTTAACACTGGCGGCGCTCCCACCGGCTTGATTGTTTCTTCCGGCGCGGTGAATCTTCCCGCGAACTCAATTGATTCTTCTGAAGTCGGTTTTAACTATGCCGGGTCTGCCAGCAAAGGAGGAGCGGCGAGCAATGTGGTATGCACGAACTGCATTACGCTCGGAGTTGAGACAAGCGGAAGCTATGTTACTTCTGAAACCGACCCCACGGTTCTCGCTTCTGTCAAAGACGGCATTACTTGGCTAGAAATAGCTAGCCGTCCCCCTGGATTAGATGATGGAGACCAGGTAGGCATCACTTCTGAAACCGACCCGACAGTTCTCGCTTCTGTAAAAGACGGCATTACTTGGACAGAAATAGCTAGCCGTCCCCCAGGATTAGATGATGGGGACCAGGTAGGTATTACCTCTGAAACCGACCCAACAGTTCCCGCTTCTGTAAAAGACGGCATTAGTTGGGGCGAGGTAAGCGGCAGACCCGCGTTTAATGGTTGCGCCGGCGCAAACTTGGCTTTAAAGACGCTGGATTTGAATACCGGCGC
>JAHIHE010000095.1 GCA_018899995.1 Patescibacteria group bacterium
GATTTTTGGAGGCTCGTCGGTTATATTCTGGGCGACGGAACATTAAGCGAAGCCCGCCACGGCATCATTATCAACGATAAGGATAAAAAGTTTATTGAGTTTTATAAAAGAATGGCAAAAAAAGTGGTGGGTGCCAGCCCAACCATTACCGAAAGAATGTCGGGCAGAAGTTATATGCTCAATATATACAATATGAATTTTCTGAGAAGATTGAGAAAAATCGGCATCATACAAAATTCCAATAAGCGCCGGGTGCCGCCCCTTCTTTATACGGCTTCTCAAAAAGAAATTCGCGCGTTTCTGGCCGGTTTTTATGACGCAGAAGGCGATTCCGGAACCATAAGACTATTTTCATCAAGCAAAGATTTATTAAAGGATGTCCAGTTTCTTTTTCTAAAATTAAATATTGACAGCTTCCTTTACGAAAGGAATAGAAAGGTAAAATTGCCCCAGGGACATTTTATTCAGAATAAAATTTATACTCTGCATATCCTCCAAAAACCCAGTCAAATTTTGTTTAAAAAAATCATTCCAACATTAAAATCAAAAACTTCAGTCAAAAATAATTTTGTTGATTCAAAACTGCCGACTCAACCATTAATGAAACATATTTGTGGGGATATTTTAAAAAAAGCTGAAGGATTAAACGAATACTTGGGAAAAAAATATCGGTTGAAGCATTTGCGACGGTACTTAAAATTATGCCTGACACCCGATTCGCTTGCTTCAATATTGGCGGCATTCAAAAAATTCAACTATAGCAACAAAACGACGGATTGCCTTAAGCAAATTTATAAGCTTCGTGAAATAAAATGGCTAAAGATTAGCAAAATAAAACCGCTGCCGGCTGGCCGAGAGCAAGTTTATGACTTTACTATTTTACCTTATCAGAATTTTATAACCGACGGATTTATTTCGCATAATTCTTTTGCAACTGATTTGCTTATGAACGGAGCTGATATCCGATCTGTGCAGGCCATGCTCGGACATTCAAGCATTACCACCACGCAAATTTACACGCACATCACCAATCGCCAGCTACGCGAAGTGCATCAGGCGTTTCACGGGAAAAGAAGAAAGTAAACTAACAAACCTCAAAAATTTATGCCCCGTTAGAAACCGGGGTTCATGGCACGCATATCTTTTTCAATAAAGAATAATCTATTGCGTGGAATCTTTAAAAAAACTTGCGGAAAATAATTTTAAATTATGACGGACAGCATATTTATATAAACAAACTAAACTATTCCCAAGGGCGAAATTTTATTTTAAAAATTTAAAATTATTTTTCGCCGAGGGTTTCTAACGGGGTATGCTTAATTTTATTCAAGCAATCATCTTGGGAATCGTGGAAGGCATTACCGAATTTTTGCCCATATCTTCCACCGCCCATCTAATTTTGGTCTCTGATCTCTTGCGGCTGGAGCAAACGGAATTTATGAAAAGTTTTGAAATTATAATCCAACTCGGCGCCATTCTGGCAGTGGTTTTTCTGTACTGGCGCGCGTTTTTAAATACAGAGGTTTTGAAGCGGCTGATGGTCGCTTTTATTCCCACGGGAATTTTGGGTTTGGCATTTTATAAGGTCATTAAATATTATTTGCTGGGAAATACCGCGGTGGTTTTGTGGTCTTTGTTTTTGGGCGGACTAATTCTCATAATATTTGAAAAATGGCACAAAGAAAAAGAAAACTCTTTGGAAGAAATTTCAAAGCTCCCGTATAAGCAATGCCTGATTATCGGTTTATTCCAATCAGTGGCAATGATTCCGGGAGTGTCGCGCTCTGCCGCGACTATTGTTGGCGGATTGATTTTGGGATTAAGGCGCAAAACCATAGTGGAATTTTCTTTCCTTTTGGCCGCGCCCACGATGCTTGCCGCCACAGGGCTTGATTTAATAAAAAACGCCGGCGCTTTTTCGGTTGAACAATTTGACTTGCTGTCAGTTGGTTTTGTTGTCTCTTTCGTAACAGCTATTATAGGAATAAAGTTTTTGCTTGTCTATATCCAGAAAAACAATTTCATCGCTTTCGGCGTTTACAGGATAGCCATTGTTGTTTTATTTTTGCTGTTAAAGGGTTAAAAATCTTTCTCTAATCATTACTGAATTTTTATGCTATAGCATAAAAATTCAGTCGAGGATTATTATTTTAAGGGTTTACTGTTAAATTATTAGGCGTATAATTGAATTAGTTAGTAGTTTGTGGTTTTTAGTCTGTAGGAATTAATCTTCTATAATTAAATTCTTAATTTCCTGCTCACTACCGCCTACTCACTACTAACTATTTTTATGGCCCACAACGACACTGAAATAGAAATAAAAATACCTCTTGGCGAAAAGGATTTTTTGAGAGTAAAAGAAAGAATTCAAAAAGAGGCGAGGTTTGTGAAAAAATCATCGCAGAGCGACGAGTATTTTAACGCGCCGCATCGTGATTTTTTGGCGCCGAAATTTCCTTTTGAGTGGTTAAGCATTAGAAAAAGGGGAGATAAAGCGATATTGAATTACAAGCATTGGCATCCGGAAAACGCGGAAATTCATACCCATTGCGACGAACTTGAAACGGAAATCAGCGAACCGGAAAAGTTGGAAAAAATATTTTCCGCCCTGGGTTTTAAAAAACTTGTTACGGTGGAAAAAGAAAGAGAAACCTATAATTACAACGACGAGTTTGAAATCGGCTTGGATAAAGTCAAGGACTTGGGATATTTCATAGAAATAGAGACGATAAAGGATTTTGGGAGCGTGGAAAAAGCAAGAAAAAAACTTTTTGAATTTGCCGCGAAAATAGGAATTGACGCTTCTAAACCCGATGAGAGGGGCTACCCTTTCTCTTTGATGAAGAAAGGGGGATTACTAAAGTAGTATCTGCATCAAATTGTAAATTGTTAGGCTATTAGTCAAAATGGAAGTTAATAAATTCTTAACCCAACAAAACTCGTCATTTGCGGCAGTATGAAATTTTCAAACTTGACAAAATATATAGTTATGTTATCCTATACATATATGTATAGGATAAATTATGATAAAAAATACACAAAAAAAGA
>JAHIHE010000147.1 GCA_018899995.1 Patescibacteria group bacterium
AATTTAGTATTTGTCAAGATCCTTCCGTCTATGATTAATATTCGCGAATTTGCGTCTGCCATAAATTTTATCCGCATTTAAACCCGATTTCTTGTTTTTTATTATTCTTTTCTTCTTCGCTTCCTTTAATTAAATAATCTAAAACAGTAAAAATCTTGCCGATTTTCTTGTCGTATTTCTTTTCTATCTCAGCGATTTTCATAGCCAGACCCTCGTAAGATGAAACGAATTTTCTTATATTTACAAATGTTCGCATGATAATTACATTTACTTCTATCGCCTTTTTGCTGTTTAAAACAGACGAGAGCATAGCAACACCCTGCTCCGTAAATGCGTATGGCGCATAACGCTGGCCGCCCCAACTTGAGGTCACAAATTGTGACCTCAAGATTTCAAACTCTTCTTTTGCTAATCTAAACATAAAATCTTCCGGAAATCTTTTTATATTTCTCCTAACCGCCTGATTAAGAACTTTTGTTTCCACGCCGTAAAGCACGGCTAAATCCCGATCCAACATTACTTTCTGCCCGCGAATCAATAAAATCTTACTCTCTATTATTTCTTGAGGCGCAATATTATTTGAATTTTTGATTGCCTTTGGCATAAATAATTTTAAGATACCACAATTTGTAATGTCTAGTTAACTTGATATTCCAATTTGGAACTTCAAATTTCCAAATCTTCCAAGCTTGAAGTCGCAATTTGCGATATCAAGATATTAAATCTAAATTCGTAATTCGTAATTCGTAATTCATAATTCATAATTCAAACTAATTGCTCGCGCTCGTGCCCCAATTGTCAGTCAGGGTAATTGTTATGCCGCTATATGTTCCAATTGTGTAATAATGTATAAACTCGTGCGGCTCTTCAATGGCAGGCCGGTCGTTCAACTCTCCATAAGCGGCCGGGGAATCAATATTTCCGTCAGCCCAGTTAATGTCAATTCTGGTTAAAGGCAGCTGCTCCTCGTCAATTCTTGAAGTGAATTTTAAGGTGTAATATCCTGAAGCGGGAATCGTAAAACTTCCTGACACTCCGTCCCAGATAATATTGCCGGAACCGCCTTCCAGGGTTTCGTTGCCTACTATCGGCAGAATCCTGCAAGTCGGCCCGTTTGTTGCCGTATATCTGTCAGTAGTGCCGACAGGCGAACAATTGGCGGGCGGAAGTATGTTGTCAGTAATATTGTCTATGTCATATCTGTTAGTGTTCCAATCCCATATCACAGTGCGGTAGCTTTCCACGAATAAACTGCTGATAACATCCTTGGCTACTGCCGGAGTAGTGACTCCCAAATTGCTTATTAAATTGCAAGTCTCGCCGGCCGGGCATTGCAAATCCAAGTAATGCTCGTCAGTTCCTTCAACTCCATAATCCCACGCGCCGCCCGGATAAGGATGGGCACAGAGAATTTCTTCATGGTTGCTGCATCTGCCGATAATATCGCAGGTATTCCCTAGAGTTAAATCATCGTGGCAACCGTAAGGCAAACCGGAAATTACTGTTTCGCTTAAATTTTCCCTGAAAACCAAGCGGTCGTATTCTTCCGTTGAAGAAATGCCGTCCCAGTCTTCCGGGCTTTTTACTTCTATTGGCTGTAAGGCGGAGCCGAACGGAGGATCTTCGTCCCCATAAACATATCCACCAAGATCATTAACAACATAATTTGACCCAGTCCGCACCCTGCCTGTCCATGCCTTGTTGTCAGCCGTATCGGAAACTACTTGATAGAATTTATCGCAAGACAAGCGGTAATCTTCAGGGTATGTTAAATTGCTTGTAGCATAATCATATATCATTACCGGCGGATCGCCGCTGCTTTCATTTTGAACAAAATTACCATCATATACATACCATCCTTGATTTCCAAAAGAATGCGCGCCGCAATTGTCGCCAAGAGTAACGCTGGGTGTAGCTGCTACTAAGTCAATGCCGTCCGGAGAGCAATAAAATTCAACATACTCTCGCTCTTGTATTTCAATCCCAAAAATAGTTCCGAAGCTACCGCACTCTACTGCACATCCATAAGCTATTATATCATAGCCGGGTCCGCACATTGCTAGAGCTGTTGGATCGCTGGATGGCAAAAAAGCAAGCCCCGCGCTTAAAGCTGTCGCGCCTAATACAACTAATACCCCAGTAGCATACTCTACG
>JAHIHE010000096.1 GCA_018899995.1 Patescibacteria group bacterium
ACCGAATAACCAATACCCAATGTTTGATTATTGAGATTTGATTATTGATTATTGCTTGGTGTTTGTTTCTTGATGTTTGGTTATTTTAAGAATTTGACATTGAATTGACATTTGGATTTCATAAATTTTATCATTTTAATCTGTCATTTAATTTTTAATATTTACATTTTTAATTTGTTCCATGATTTACATTAAAACTGCCGAAGAAATCGCCTTGATGCGCGAAGGCGGAAAAATCTTGGCAAAAACTCTTGACGAATTAAGCCGGGCAGTTGCGCCGGGAATAAAAACGATTGAGATAGACAAATTGGCCGAAGGCCTTGTTTTAAAATACGGCGCTAAGTCCTCGTTTAAGGGCTATAAGCCGAAATTTTACGAAGGCGAAAAAGGGTATCCGGCGAGCGTCTGCGTTTCAATAAACGAAGAAGTTGTGCACGGAATTCCCGGCGAGCGCGTTTTAAAAGAAGGCGATATAGTAAGCATGGATATGGGAATTTTGTATAAAGGATTTTTCACGGATGCGGCAATAACCGCTGGCGCGGGGAAAATTTCCAGCCAGGCGCGGAAATTGATAGATGTGACAAAAAAATCTTTGGAAATCGGGATTAAAGAAATTGGACAGGGAAAGCATTTGGGCGACATTGGTTTCGCGATTCAGTCGTATGCAGAGCAAAACGGATTTTCAGTGGTGAGGGATTTGGTGGGACACGGAGTGGGAAAATATATCCACGAAGATCCGGAAATCCCGAATTACGGATTTCGCGGCCAGGGTTTGGAATTTAAAAAAGGAATGACTTTGGCGCTTGAGCCAATGGTGAATATTGGCGCGCCGGATGTTAAAATTTTGCCTGACGGCTGGACATTTGTTTCATCCGACAAAAGTTTGGTGGCGCATTTTGAGCACACCGTGGCTGTGACGGAAAACGGAGCGGAAATTTTGACGAAACTATAGTGAGTTTTGGCAAAAAAAAGAAACGGACATACGAAATATCCGCTTCGGGTTTAGTAATTACATTTAGCATAGTATGGGATATTTGTTAAGGGTTTATACATAATTCTTATGAACTTGTCCGAATTTAAATTGCAGAGTTTAGGAATAGATAAAGAAAAATTTGGGAAAATTTATACCTTTGTTGATTTCGGAAATGTTGATTATTGGTTTGAGTATGACACCCGAGATTTTGATGATAATGATTTGCCGGCGGGGCAAAAACTCATTGTAGATTTAGAGAAGCTTTCGAATTTTTTAAAATTATTTTCCGATCATAAGCGATTTTATTTTGGCTTGGATCTAAAAAATAGAAAATCATTTCATCTTTCTATAAAAGCAAAATCTCTCTTTGATAAAGCAAACACCAAGCCGATTCAGAGAATAAAGCATTATTTAAAAGATTTAGAATTAAAAAGCAATACAAGGTCAATTTGCGAAGATGTTCGCGGAAAATATATTTATATTCCCAAATGTAATTTTGATGTTGAAATTTGCATAGATGCGATTAGGTCTTTGGAAAAATACGATACATTTTGTTTGCTTTCCAGTGATGCAGATTTTGCCGCTCTGGCGGAATTTTTAAAAAGAAGAGGCAAAAAGTTTATTTTAATTAGTGCGGGTTATGTTTCCCATTGGTTAAAAGATAAAGCAGACTTGAATATAAACGCGCAAAGAATCAAAAGAGAGATTGCCGTTATAAAACAAAAACCTCGCCTTTAGAGGGCGAGATTTAGATCTCGGACTCGCATCCGCGAGCAGGGTAATTGACGAATCAATTACTTTATAACTATATAATATTATTTAAAGTAAGTCAATTGTCCTTTTCTGTAACAGGTGTGGATAACTTTTTAATGAGTAAAATTCTAATTCTTCGCCCTGCCTGCCGGCAGGCAGGTTGCTTAAAGCTTAAAAAGGGCATAGAATGAATTAGGTTGAATTAAGGGGCGGTGGTCTAGGAGAATGGGTTAAATTAAATTTTCTGATAAATTTATGAAAACTTTTGCTTTTATTGACGCTTCAAATCTTTTTTACGGCGGAGAAAAAAGTTTGGGATGGAAAATCGATTATCAAAAATTACTGGTTTATTTGAAGCAAAAATATCAAATATCCAGAACTTTTTATTTTGGCGGGGTTGAGATTCACGATTTTAAATATGATTATTTAAATAATGGCACGGTTCCGCTTGGCGAATTGGAAAAATATTTGGCGAACTTGATTAAAATTGATGGAAAAAAACTGGATGAGGCAAAATTATTACTGCTTTCCCGCCATCTTCAGAGAATCCGTTTTTATTTGAAGCTTCAGAAATTCGGATACGAATTATATTTAAAGCCGGTTAAGACATACGAACAGGAAGACGGGACGACAAAAAGAAAAGCCAATTGCGATGTTGATATGGCTTTTCATTTGATGAAGGAAAAAGATAATTTTGGCAAAGTTGTTATTTTGACCGGCGATGGAGATTTTTTGCCGGTTTTAAAATACCTGAAAGACAAAGGAAAAGAACTGATAATTTTGGCCCGCGGCTCGCGGACGGCGCGGGAAATCAGGCGGTTTGCCGGCGGAAATTTCAGAAGTTTTGAATATTTGAAATATAGGATAAAGATGGATGAAATAAAATAAAGCGGACTCATATAGAATCCGCTTCAAGTTTAGTAATTACATTATATTATAAACTTTTTTTCTTGTCAAGTTTTTTAGTTATCCGGTTTTATAATTATTAAGATTTATTCTTTTTTCCGCTTGATTAAAGGTTAAAAAGGGGATAGAATGAATTAGAATGATAAATAATTTTTCATGATTCCTTATCAGACAAAAATTAAAAAACTCCCCGGCACAAGTTATGGAGAAGTAGTAAAACACGCATACTTTTTATTCAACCAAATTAAAAAGAAAACCAAAAGAAGGCCGTATATTAAGTCGGCTTATTTTGACAAGCAAAAGATATTTTTTGATTATTTTTTAGAACACTTATTCCAGAAAAGCCCGAAAGAAAGGTTAAAAAGATTAAAATATTTTGGAGCGGCCTTAGAATTAATGAGAAAATCAAAAAATCATCCCACATCCGAAGAAAATCCCCATAAGAAAGGCGAGATTCTCCATCGCTTTGCGGGATTAACCACGGATCGAGAATTGTTTTACGCGCAGATTAAAGAAGAGAAGCGAAACGGCAAGAAATATTTTATGTCATGTTTTCCGGAAAATTAAAAACCCCCCGCCAATGTGGGGTTTGGCTCCTGGCCGAACATTTCTGTTCCGCCTAAGAAGTGGAGTTAAGCCCCTGGCCGAGGATCTATTGCCAGTATATCAGATGTAAAATGCTTGTCAAGGGTTGTGGATAAAAAGAGGGTTAAATATGCTATTTTTTCGCCCTGCCTGCCGGCAGGCAGGTTGCTTAAAGGTTAAAAGGGGGATAGAATGGGTTAAGGGGAATATTAGCATTTTTTGCTTGAATTAAAGGGTTTGGGGGTGTAGAATGGGTTAAGAAAAAGATAGTTGGTTAAAATTATGACGTTAACAGAAATCATTATTTGGATTTTAAATTTTTTAAACAACAATCAAGGTTTTGTAACTTTTTTAGTTGGTTTAACGGCTTTTGTTTTGTATTTCCAGCAGAAATCGGATAATAAGCGTGATGCTGCAAAGATTATTTTACAAGAAATCAGAAGAGCGGAAGATATTATAAATGAATATAAAGAACACGGAGGTTATAAATTTACGAAAAAAATAATTGCTACCGATAGTTGGGCTAAAAATATTCATCATTTTGTTGGCGATTTAGCACAAGATGAATTGGATAAAATTAGCGGACTTTATTCGACTGGTAAATATCTTGATTCAATAATTGTTAAAGTTTCAGATCAAAATTTTGAAAGTCAAATTCAATTATATAAAAACGAGATTCAGCAAATTATTTCAGGATTACAAACGGCTACACAAAACCGACAATCAACGGCGGCTGGAGCTCATTCGGGTGGGCAAATCATAGATCAATCACAACAAATTATTCAAAAGGCATTACCGATAAAAATTCAAATACCACCGCCATGGAAAACACTGCTTGATGAAATTTCATATAATTATGAGCCAATTTACCATTTAAGTATTTGTGAAAAACTAAAAAAGATAGCAAAAATTAAATAAAGCAAATTAATTATGGATAAAAATAAATTAGTTTTACTGATTACAATTTTATTAGCGAGCATTGTTTTAGGTGGCTTTTATTATGCAAGTGAAGCAAATAAACAAAGGTCTATAGAAAAACAACGGCAATCTGAAAAAGAAAAACAAACTCAGGAGATATTAAAAGCACAACAGGACGAATTAGAAAAGAACAAAAAGGAAATAGGCGCTCTTCAACAAAAACAAGCCGCGCAAGAAAGTAAACCCGCACAAACTGTTATAAAAGAAACAATAAGGGCGATTCCAGTAAACACCAATGAAATAACCCCAGATGATTTGAAACCTTATCTTACAACGGTTTTATATGTATCTTGCGATAACAACACAGATAGAAGATATCGAAACGGAAGCGGATTTTTCTGGAAATTTGATAAAAATAATTATTCAGTAATTTCTAATAAACACGTTTTCACAAGTTTGATACACGATGAAACGGTAGGCGATTATTGCAATGGGATTATCAACGATATAAATAATACAGGATTAGGTCTTCTTCGATTATTCCCAAATACACAGTCTGTTATTAATCAAGCTGCTGATATTATTTCTACAAGAATTTGGACTATTCCAAGTGAAAGAGCTGCAAGCGAATTTAATTATAGCTTATCTTCTTTAAATAGATGTCCCAACGATATCCCCATTGGATCTCCAGTTGCAGTTATTGGTTATCCCGCTTCTGGAGAACAAAAATTAAATTACGGTCCCTCGTATGAGTATGATCATTATCAATTTCAAAGAATTGTTACTGATGGTAAAATTAGTGGTTATTTAGGGGTAGATTTGATAAGTAATGAATATATTCCGGTGGCTAACTATTATGTGTCCGCAATAGTGGACAGCGGTAACTCTGGCGGCGTTGCGCTTTCGAAAAATAAAGATGGGTTATGTTTACTTGGAGTTCCGACTTGGCTTAAGTTGGGAAACTACGAGACGCAAGGAGTAGTGCAAAATATAAATAATATATTTAAATGATTAATTTTTTAAGACGTTTTTAAAATAAATAAAAATAAACTCTTATGCCAACACAAAACATTATCAAACAAATTGAAAAATCAAGAAAGTCGCGAGTAATCACTTATATCACCAGCGACCGGCCAGAGAGAATTTCCCAAGATACAAATTTTAAGCATTGAAGAACTTTTAAGCGGCAAGAAGCCGGATTTACCCCAAGGATTGGTTAAAAATTATTATAAAGAGGCGAAAGCGAGCAAAAACGGGGATGATTCAAGCCAAAAAGGTTTGGGGTTGTGATTTATTTGGATAAATGCAAACCCTTGATTATTTTTCAGTATTAAGCTATTATTAGGTTATGAAAATAGAATCTATTAAAAACATAAATATCACGGCGCTTTTCGCATCGCCTATTAATCATCTTCTTATTGGTCAAGAGATGCTCTTGGATTTGTTTAAAACCGGCGACGAAGAAAAAGATAAAAGGACTTTTGTTGAAGCTCCCGGTTTAAAAGTTTTAATATTTCCTAATAGAAAAAAAGAATATGTATTTGAAGGCACGAGAATTTTAGTAAATGATAAAAACGAAGTTTTGCCAAATGATTCCGATGTTATAGATGACTTCGAAAAAATAATCAAAAGTGATATGGTTGAACAAAACAAGGTGGCGGCTTTCGGATTTAATTATGACACTGTTATTATTCCAGAAAATAGCAGCTTTAAAAGCATTGATCTCGTCGGTAGTAAAGTTGCCGCAATTAAAGATATAAAAAGTGCTGGAGTTAATATATTATTTGAAAAAGATGGCGTAACTTATGTCTTAGAAATTAAACCAATCGGTAGCGAGCAAAAGTTTGTTGCGCATTTTAACGCGCATTTTAGCACGAACAAACTGCCGGATACTAAGGAATTGAAAGAAAAAATCAATAAAGAATTTTTGAAGTTTAAAAACACTATAGAAAAAATATGAATGGAGTTTTAACACTTAACAATTTAACAGACCCTTTTTTTCTTCAGGCGATATCAATATCTCAAATTGAGGAGTCTGGCAAGGCGCTGGAGCAAGCAGAAGCGCTTGGGGATAAATTTTTATTGCTCAAAAAAGATGTAGGAGACGAGTTGTTTAATCAGCTTTCTTATACTGATAGAATTTTTATGATAGAGACCGCTGGTTCAATTAATTTTGGTCACGCGATTGATCTAGATAAAATAGCTCAAGATATAAGGGAATATGACAATTACTAAAAATGATATTGTTTATTGCGACGCAAATTTTTTAGTTGCTTACGGATCCAAAAAGGCAAAACAGCCCGAAATACAAAAACGGGCTCGTATTTTGTTTGCTACGCTTTTGATTAGCGGATGTAAAATTATTGCTTCTAATCTTACATTTGACGAGGCTTGGCTGGGAATAAGAAGAGAGCTTGGCCCAAAATCAATTATAAATAATATTCGTTTTATGATTAGTAAGTTAATAGAAAGAGTTGGTTTAAGATTGATAAATTACGGCGCTACAGAATTTTCTTATTCCGAGATTTTTAACGGCCTAAGTTCTTTTACAAATAAATTGCTTAATCATAAAAATTTTAATGTGATGCAATTTCAAAATGCAGCCATTGGAGTGAAAAGCGCTCTCAATAATATGAATAAATTCGGACTTCGTCCAAGAGATTCTTTTCACTTAGCAATAATGAAAGATAACAAAACAACTCATTTTATAAGTAATGATGGTCATTTTAAGAATAAGAATCAAATCGGGATTAGTCTTATAAACTTTTAATTAAAGCAATTAATAAAAATCTTATGCTTACACAAAACATCATCAAGCAAATTGAGAAGTCAAGGAATTCAAAAGTAATCACTTATATCACCAGCGATCGGCAAGGACCGGTGAATGCCAGAATTGCGATGGATGTGATTCCGATTTTCAGCCAGCAATTGCGGAAAATAGGGAAAGCGCCGAAGATTGATTTATTTTTATACAGCACTGGCGGAGACACAATGGTGCCGTGGCGGCTGGTGTCAATGATTCGGGAATATTGCGATACTTTTAGCGTTCTGGTTCCATACAAAGCCCACAGCGCCGCGACTATGATTTCTTTGGGCGCAGACGAGATTGTGATGAGCGATTTGGGGGAACTGTCGCCGATTGATCCTTCCACTGCCAATGTTTTTAATCCGGCTGACCCGGCTAATCCGCAAAACAAAATTCCGATTTCCGTGGAAGATGTAATGGCTTATTTTGATTTGGCAAAAAATAAATTCGGCATCAAAAGCGACGAGGACTTGACAAAAATCTTCAATAAATTCGTGGAAGCCAATCCGCAAATCCATCCTCTGGCGCTCGGCAATGTCAACAGGATTCACAATTTAATCCGGATGCTCGCAAAAAGTTTGCTGAAAAGCCACAAGGACAAAATGAGCGAAAGCGAAGTCGCCAAAATCGTGGATTATTTTACGGAAAAACTTTATTCGCACCAGTATTTTATCGGTCGGCGCGAAGCCAAAGAAGATTTGGGACTGAAAACCGTGGTCAACGCCGATAATAATTTGTCAAAACTGATGGCGGAACTTTACGAAGAATACAAAAAAGAAATGGGACTCGGCGGCGCATGGAACGCTGAAACCGAACTCGGAGAGGGTAGAGCGATAAATAAAAAGGACTACAAGCTTGCTTACATTGAAAATTCCGAAGCAGCGAGTTATTTTGAATTAGTTTTGGAATACCGGAAAGGCCAGGTTAATATCGTCCAGCAGACCCCGCAAGGCCCGATTACCGTTCCGCAGGAGCAGGTGATGTGGCGGGTGATTGGGCAGGGGTGGAAGTGATTGATAGTTCATCAAGTTCATAAAGTTATAAAGTCTAAGAGGTGAACTTATCCATGAAAATAGAAAAGAAAACTTGGCCGGAACTTTTTCAAAAAATCTTAGATGGGGATAAGACTTTTGATTTACGCTTAGCTGATTTTGAATGCAACAGAGGCGATATTTTAGTTTTGCGAGAATATAATTCCAAAACAAAAGAATATACAGGAAGAGTCATGGAGAAGAAAGTTACTTTTGTTCTTAAAAGCAAGGATGTTAATTTTTGGCCGAAGGAAGATGTTAAAAAATACGGATTTCAGGTAATTTCGTTTAAGTAATTGAAATGGAAATTTTTCAAATAGACGAAAATTTATACCAAAGCGCAAAAATAGAAACCGGAGACGCGGAGCAGGTGAGGCAATGTATTTTTTTGTTAAATTGTTAAATTGTTAAATTGTTTAATTGATAAATTGACTTTATGCCTAAAATTTTAGCCATTGATTACGGCGAAAAAAGAGTGGGGCTGGCCGCGGCTGACACCGAAACGCTCCTGCCTTTGCCGCTCGCGATTTTGGACAACAAAGGAATGAAAAAATTGATTGAAGAGATTATGAAAATCTGCCAAAAAGAGGCGATTAGCGAAATCGTGGTAGGATTACCGACGGGCTTGGCCGGAAAGCCGACCAAGCAGACGGAAAAAACCAAAAAATTTATCGCCGGGCTGAAACAAAAAATCACCCTGCCGATTGGCGAGCAAAGCGAAATTTTTACATCACGACAGGCAAGAAAGATGTTTGAAGAAGCGGGCATTAAAAAAAGGCGCGTTGACGCGTCTGCGGCGGTTTTAATTTTAAATGATTATCTGGAAAAAACAACCCCGTTAGAAGCTCAAAATTAAGTTATTGGTTATAATAAGACCAAAGGCGAAGCCGCCTATCGGCTTTTATTGCGATTATAAAGAAGAAAAATTTTAAAGCTTCTAACGGGGTCAAAAGTTCTAATAAAATAAAACTGCCGCAAGAGGCAGTTTTATTCGTTGTTTGCAAAAAGAGAAAAAGTAGAGTAGCAGATGCTTTGCAGACCGTTTGTATCCATAACGGGGAGGGTGGGTGTGCGAAAGCTTAGTATTTAGATATAGTTTTTCCGCTACTCTACCAATGAGTGGATGTCTCTTTCCCATTGGGAGGTACCATGGGCGACAGAGGATTACCACTCATTATCATAACTTTATCACAAGAGCCGTTTTTGTCAATAAACGGCTGTGCATAAGTTTTTCTTTTTAAATTTCGCGGATTATGGTATAATTTAAGCATAAATTTTAGTTTTTTTGATTATGGAAACAGAGACCGAAAAAGAGATTTACCTTTCCGTCATTATTCCGGCTTATAACGAAGAAAAAAGAATAGGCCCGACGCTTAAAACGATTGATAAATTTCTGCGCAATAAAAATTATTCTTACGAAATTATTGTCGTGGAAGCCGGAAGTTCGGATAAAACGGCGGAATTGGTGCAAAATTATACGAAGTCCATCCCGAATCTGCGGTTTATGAAAGCGCAAAGCGGGATTTTCAAGGGCAATAAAGTTAAAGAGGGCATGCTCGCGGCAAAAGGCAAATATCGCTTGTTTACCGACGCCGACAACGCCACGCCGATTGAAGAAGCGGAAAAACTTTTACCGTTTTTTAATCAGGGATATGAAGTGGTTATCGGTTCGCGCGCGGTTGACAGAGCGCTGATAAAAGTCCATCAGCCGTTTTATCGCGAGTTTTTAGGCCGCGCGGGCAATGTGCTGATTCAGTTGTTGGCCGTGCCGGGAATAAAAGACACTCAATGCGGATTTAAGTGCTTTACTGCCAAAGCCGCGCAGGACATTTTTTCTCGGCTTACGATTATGGGCTGGGGTTTTGATATTGAGGTTCTGGCTTTGGCCAATCTTAAAAAATACAGGATAAAAGAAGTGCCTGTGGTCTGGATTAACGATCCGAATTCAACGGTTTCCGCCGGCGCTTATTTTACCACCTTGCGGGAACTT
Source organism: Patescibacteria group bacterium (assembly GCA_018899995.1). Taxonomy (GTDB): domain Bacteria; phylum Patescibacteriota; class Minisyncoccia; order JAHIHE01; family JAHIHE01; genus JAHIHE01. Next base: position 9,963 of record JAHIHE010000096.1, read on the forward strand.
TTTAAAATCAAGTTTAACTTGATTACGAAAAAATATGGCTAATGTTTCCGAACTTCGCCAAGATATTGTTACCGGCACATGGGCGGTAATCGCCACGGGCCGCGCCAAGCGCCCGGATGATTTTAAAACCAAAAAGCGGGCAGTTATTGAAAACGAAAAAGATTGCCCCTTTTGTCATCCTGGCAAAGACGACAAAAGAAAGCCGACTTTGGTTTATAAAGACCTGAAAGGAGAATGGAGCTTGATGGCAATGCCGAACAAATATCCGGCTTTTGATTCGTCTACGCGTTTAAATCGTCGGGAAAACGGCCCTTTTTCAGTGGTAGACGGAGTCGGGTTCCACGAAGTGATAATCACCCGCAATCATAACTTAAGCATTGCCCAAATGAAAACTAATCAAGTTTTGGAAATCATTAACGCTTATCAGGAAAGATATTTAGGACTGATGAATCGAAGGTTTATAAATTATATTTCTATTTTTCATAACCACGGACGGGAAGCGGGAGCGTCAGTGAGCCATCCGCACTCGCAACTGGTTGCTATGCCGGTTATTGATCCGGATGTCTGGAGAAGTTTGAATGGGTCGGCGGATTACTGGCAGAAAAACAAAAGATGCGTTCATTGCGTGATGATTGAATGGGAAAAAGAAAGCGCTGAACGCGTGATTTTTGAAAACGAAGAATTTATCGCGCTGTGCCCATTTGTTTCTCGTGCGGCTTTTGAAGTAAGGGTTTATCCCAAATTCCACGCTTCATATTTTGAAAGAATCAATCAAATAAACAAGACCAAATTGGCCGAAGCGCTGAGAGCCGCGCTGATTAAAATTGACAAAGGATTGAGCGGTCCCGCTTATAATTTTTTCCTGCATACCACTCCCTGTGACGGAAAAGACTATTCTCATTATCACTGGCATTTTGAAATTCTGCCGAAAACTTCCATTTGGGCCGGATTTGAATTAGGCACCGGAATTGAAATTTCCACGATTGAGCCGGAGAAGGCCGCGGAGTTTTTAAAGCAGCAAAAAGTATAGGTTCAAATGTCAAAGCTCAAATTACAAATGTCAAATCAAATCCAAAATCTAAATGACAAAAGAAAGAATTTGACATTGAATCATTTGACATTGAGTTGACATTTAGGCTTTGAAATTTGGAATTAAATAGTTATTATGGAAAATAAAAATGCAAAACGGATAATCATTGCTAATTGGAAAATGAACCCCGAGACCCTTAGCGAAGCTAAAGAGATTCTCAGTGCTATAAAAAAAGAAGCGAAAAAAATCGAAAATATCAATATTGTTGTCGCGCCGCCGGCAATATACCTTGGACGGTTTAAAACAGGGGAGAGCGATGATGTTAAGCTTGCCGCGCAGAATATGCACTGGGAAGAAAAAGGCGCGTTTACCGGCGAAATTTCATCTTTAATGCTTAAAGATGCTGGAGTTGAATATGTCATTGTCGGACATTCTGAGCGGAGAAATTATTTCGGCGAAACCGATGAAATTATAAATAAAAAACTAATTTTGGCGCTTAAAAACCGCTTGACCCCCATTCTTTGCGTCGGCGAGTCGTTTGAAGAAAAAAGAGCCGAAAAAACGCCGGAAATAATAAAATCTCAATTAACTAAAGCGCTGGAAAATATACGCCAAAAACAGGTTCAGTCCAAGAATTTGCTTATCGCTTATGAGCCGGTTTGGGCGATAGGATCCGGAACAACGCCGTCTTATGACGATGTTTTAAGTGCGAATTTATTAATCAGAAAAACAATCAATTCCATTTACGGCCGCGGGATCGCGGAAAAAATTCCGCTTCTTTACGGCGGAAGCGTAAACGCCAAAAACGCGGGCGGTTTTATAGAAAAAAGCAGGGCAGACGGGCTGTTGGTGGGAGGAGCGAGTATAAAAGCAACGGAGTTTTTAGGAATTATAAGGCAATTAAGTATTATATAATTTTAGTAAAACATAAATTTCTCTTTTAATTTTCAATTATCAATTTACAATTTTCATTAAATTTTCAATTAAACAATTTTCAAACAAAAATTTAAAAATTAAAGAATTAGAAATTAGAAATTAAAAATTAGAAATTTTTACTATGTTTCTTCCCGCAAAAAAAATTCTACAAGATGCCCTCAAAAACGGCTACGCAGTGGGCGCTTTTAATACTTCCAATCTTGAGACCACCCAAGCCATAGTCAACGCGGCTGCGGTAAAGAAGTCCCCCTTAATCATAAACATTTCAGAATCCGCAATAAAATACGCGGGACTGCTCGCGATAATATCTTTGATAAAATTAGTCGCGGAACAAGGGCAGGCGAAAAATTTGCCGATAGCAATTCAATTAGATCACGGGAAGAACTTTGACAAATTCCCCTTGTTTATCAAAGCCGGGTTTACTTCCATTATGATTGACGCGTCAAGGATGCCTTACGCGGAAAACGCTTCCTTGACAAAAAAAACCGTTGAATTGGCGCGCAAATCGGGCGTTAGCGTGCAGGCCGAACTGGGCGCGGTTCCGTATGCGGACGAGGAGTCGGGTTTTGTAAGCTGGGGAAAAATTATGACCGACCCCAATTTGGCGAAAAAATTCGTTGAAGAGACCAAAGTGGATTCTTTGGCCGTGGCTATAGGAAACGCGCATGGATTTTTTAAAGAACGCTCGGATTTGGATTTTGAGCGCCTGCGGAAAATTTCAAAACTGGCAAAGGTTCCTTTGGTTTTGCACGGCGCTTCGGATTTTCCCGCGGATAGGATAAAAGAGGCGATTGAAGGAGGCGTTGCTTCTTTTCACATAGATACCAGTTTAAGGGTTGCTTTTACTGAAGGGATTAGGGAATTTTTGGCGGAAAATCCGGCGGAATACGACCCCCGCCTGATTTTAGGTTATGGCCGGCAGAAAGTTCAAAAAGAAATTGAGGGCAAGATAGAAATTTTCGGCAGCACGGGAAAGGGGTAGTGGGTGTGAGGTACTTCATTGCGCGATTTATCCATTTTTGATATAATATGATAAAGTAAAATTAATTTGCTTCCGTCTCTGCCGGCCCGCTTCGCCAAAACTCCCCGCATAGACTCGCTAGGCGAGGCTGACAGCGAGGCGAGTCGGCGGACGGCGGATAGCTATGAGAAAGGGGGTGAGAAGAATGATTAATCCAGATATTGCGGTTTCTATTATCAGCTTTTGGGACAAAATCATCGGTTTTATTCCGAATATTATTGCCGCTTTCATCATTGTGATTATTGGCTGGATCGCGGCAGTGATCTTGGGAAGTTTTGTCAATAAAATTTTGACGGTTTTGGGCGTTGACAAAATAGCGGTTTCATCCGGCTTTAAGGAAAAGTTTGAGAAATCCGGAATAAAATTAAATTTTGCCAAATTCGGAGGAGAACTGGTAAAGTGGGTAATAATTTTATTGGCTTTGGTTGGAGCGTCTGAATCCGTGGGACTTACTCAGGTGGCGCAGTTTTTGAACAGGATATTAGATTATATTCCCAACTTGGTCATTGCTCTGATAATTTTAAGCGTGGGCATACTTATCGCCGATTTTGTTTCGCGGGCTGTCAGGGGAAGTATTGTAGTCATGGGGATGAGGGCGTCGGAATTTTTGGGCGCAATGTCCAAATGGGTAATAATAATTTTTGCGGTTCTTTTGGCGCTTGATCAGCTTGGCGTCGCGTTAGAATTTATTAAAATTCTTTTCACGGGAATTATTGCCATGCTTGCCATTGCCGGCGGCCTGGCTTTCGGTTTGGGCGGAAAAGGATTGGCGGAAGAAATACTCGGCGAGATTAAAAAAGATGTGAGCAAGTAAGAAACCCTGGTATGCATAGATTAACCCCCTCCTTTTTCCAAAAAGGAGGGGGTTGTATTTGACAAGTGGCAACAAAGATATTATTATATTGTTATATTAAAAATAGCTGAAGTAATTATTCACAATCATTTTTTTGCGCTTATGGAGAAATTTTACCCAAATTTAGACATAAAATCGCTGGCCAGCTGCCCTTTATGCAACAATCATTATAGTTCGCGCGAAATAAAAATTCTGAGCAAAAAAGACGAATCAGTTATACTTTACTTTAATTGTTCGCGCTGCAAAAACGCGGTAATTTCAGTAATCAGCGCAGGGGTCTTTGGCATAACAGCCGTAAGCATGGTTACCGACCTCAGCGCGGCCGAAGCGGAAAAAGCCAAAAACGAAAAAGCGGTAAGCGCGGATGATGTTCTGATGATTTATAAATTTTTTTCTGAAAAAGGCAAATCAATCGTAGAAAGGCAAAAGAGCAAATAATCCCGCCAAAATCTCAAGCACTCGGGACTTAGGCGGGTAAGCCCGCCAAAATTTTCTTTTGGAAAACTTAGGCGGGTAAGTATTAAAAGTTAATATTTTTAACATTTCTTATGGAAACACTTGAACTGGAGGCAAAAAAACGGGAAACCGGCAAAAAAGCAAAACGATTATTAGTCAAGGAAAAATCAATTCCGGCCATTGTTTACGGACACCGGTTGAAAAGCGAGGCGGTGGCGGTTCCTTACGCTCAATTTGAGAAAATTTTCAGAAGCGCCGGAGAAAATACTTTAATTTGGCTTAAAATCGGTCCTGGGAAAAAACAGGTCTTGATTTACGACTACCAAAAAGACCCGCTTACGGAAAAATTCATTCATGTTGATTTTTATGCCGTAAAGATGGACGAAAAAATCGTTGCCGCGGTTCCGCTGAATTTTACGGGAATTTCGCCGGCGGTTAAAAACGAAGGCGGAATTTTAGTTAAAAATATGGAAAGCGTGAAAGTCAAATGTTTGCCGAAGGACTTGCCGCGCGAAATAAAAGTTGATCTGTCGCTATTAAAATCTTTTGCGGAAAGGATAAAAGTATTGGATTTAAAAGTGGATTCCGGCGTGGAAATTCTTATTGACGACAAAAATCAAGTTATGGCTAATGTCGTCCTTCCTAGGGTTGAAAAAGAAGAAGTCGGCAAGCCTGAAGAAAAAGTTGAGGAAGTCGAGGGAATCAAGCCGAAAGAGGAGACGGCGAAAGAAGAAGGTGAAAAACAGGAAAAAGGCGGAAAGAAAGAAGAGAAAGCCAAGGACGACAAAGGGAAAAAGTAAACCTGAACAACTCTTTTTAACCGGAATTATGCTAAAAATTTGCTCAAAACACAAAAAAGTAATTGCGTTTACTGTAATCACTTTTTTGTTTTTATCCGGATGGCTAAATTTTCAGAGCGATATTTTAGACGGGTCTTACGCTAAAGCGGTTAGTGACGGCGCAAAAGCCGACTTGGAGAACAAGAGAGTCCAACTGGAAGCGGAAATCGCCGAGCTCCGACGGGAAATAGACGGATTAAAGATTCAAGTGGGCCAAAAGGAAAGCGAGAAAAAGAATTTAAAAAAAGAAGTTGACATTCTGAATGGAAAAATTAAGGCGATTGAGCTGGAGATAAAAACCACCGAACTTGAAACTGAACGGCTTTCTTTTGAAATTGATTCAACGGAAGAAAAAATCAAAGCCAAAGAAGAGAACTTGTTAAAACAGAAAGATTTCCTGGTGGAGCTGATGAGGGCGCTGTATTTATCTGACAACAAGTCGCTTACCGAGGTTTTATTGGAGTACGACCGGTTGTCCGATTTTTGGGACGAGTTTCAAAAAAACGAGGCCCTGCAAGAAAACATCAAAGATACAATAGAAAATATAAAGACATCCAAACAAGAGCTTGAGAACAACAGAACTAAATTATTGGACGAACAGGAGGAAAAAAATTATTTTCTGGAATTGAAAGAAAACCAAAATCGGGATTTGGCGGTGAACAAAAAAACAAAGCAGGGAATTTTGACTTTAACAGCCAATGAGCAGAAAGAGCTGCAAAAACAACTGGAAAAAGAGGAGAAGCTGCTGCCCGCCATGATCGCCCAACTAAGGTCTTTGGATATCGCCGGCCAGGTAATTAACGCTGATGCGGCTATCACGGCCGCCAAATTCGCGTCGCAGGCAACAGGAGTAAGGCCGGCGTATTTGCTTGGCATTTTAAAAGTGGAGACGAATTTGGGCGCCAACCTCGGCAGCGGATACTACCAGACGGATATGCGCCCGTCCCAACAGCCCACTTTTTTAGAAATAATAAAAGAGCTCGGTTTGCCGGAAACAGTGCCGGTAAGCAAAAGGCCGAAAACCTATTCCGGCTGGGGAGGCGCGATGGGCCCCGCGCAAATGATGCCGACCACATGGGTGGCTTATAAGGACGGAGTGACTTCAATTACCGGCAATAATCCTCCCAACCCATGGGATATAAAAGACGCGGTCGTGGCGATGGCGCTGAAGGTTTCACGAATTCCTGGTGTTGTCGGCGCGAATTTTAACTCCGAGTATGAGGCCGCGGCGAGATATTTCGCCGGAAGCAATTGGCAAAAATTCACCTGGTACGCGAAAAATTCTTCCGGAACCGGAGTAATGGATTGGGCGGAAAAATACGAGCAATTGCTTAAGGGGGGATAAAGTAAAGTTCTCTATGATCCGCGAGGCAAAAAATATTCAGGCCATGGTTCAGGTGTAAAAACCTGCCCGCCGCAGGCGGGGTGGATAAATAAAAAGTTAAAAAATATAATTTTAGAAAGAATGAATTAGGCGATGAACATTAGATTATAGTATTATAAACTAAAAGCCCCGCTGTTTTATGCGGGGTTTTTAGTTTATATTTTCCTCCATAAATTTGATTTTTAGAAAGTGCATTAATTCAAGTTTTTTGCCAAAGGTACATATTTTGAAAGATTTTCTATTTGCTTATGACTTAATGTTTTTGATTTTTCAAGACCGGTTTTAATCAGGCCTGTTTCAAACTCAATCGTCTGGCCGATTTCCAGCGGCTTAGAGCCGATTTTTCTTTTTAGATAGTCCTCCAAGTAAATTTTCTGTTCGCTGCTTAATGTTTCATTGTTGCTTTGCAAATATTCTTTTATGGCGCGCCGCGCCAAATGCGTTACACCTTCTCCCTTTTCCGCAGTTTCTTTTATGGCGTCCGCGCCATGTGTTTCCGGCTCTTTCGCTTTTGCAATTTCAAAGTTGCTGTTTTCGGTATTTCCCGCCTCATTGGTTTTAATATTTTCTTGCTGATTTTCTTGCTGTTTTTGCACTAAAGAGCTGTTTTTTGAATAAGCGCCAAGAGAAACCCCGGCAACGATTATTGCGACTATTATCAATTGCCAATTTGCTTTAACTTTTTTAACCCACCCATGATTTGTCGCGTCCCTCACCATTTTTATGGCATTGTATAATTTTTGATTCATTTTTCACCCCCTTTCTAAATATAATTATTATAAAAATTATAATGATTATAATATAACGTCAATTTTTGTTATTCGGTCTAATCCCCGCAAATCTTTTATAACGCTAATTTTATGGTTTGGCAAATATTCTTTTGCCAATTTTTTGATTGTCTTTATTTGATGCGGGTCTGACTCCAAGAATATTTTCGCGTTTTTTGCCAAGTATTTTGGCAAGGAAGGAAAAAATTTCTCAAAATATTCCAAACCGTTATTTTTTGCCAATAAAGATTTTTTGGGTTCGTGCTTAATTTCGTAAAACTCCGAAGGCCGACTGCCGTTTTTAAGCCATTCAAAGTAGTAGTAGTCATTTCCCACATAAGGCAAATTTGCCAGTAAATAATCTATTTTTATGTTTTTGGGAAGCGCTTCCAGCAAATCGCCTTTTCTAAAAATAATATTTTTGCCGCAATTATGTTTTTGGGCGTTTATTTTCGCCACTTTTAGCGCTTTAGCCGAAACATCGGTAGCGTAAATTTTGAACCTCTTGGAATAGCCGAGTTTTTTTAAGTTTTTTGCCAAGGATACCACAATGGCTCCAGAGCCGGTGCCGATATCGGCGACGCTGATTTTTTTGTTAGTACTTGGAGGTTGAGCCTCCAAGTGGAGGCTCAACCTCCAAGTTATGTCTTTTAGAGCTTCTTCAACCATTATTTCGGTTTCCGGCCGGGGAATCAAAACATTTTTATCAACATAAAAACTCAAGCCGTAGAATTCTTTTTCACCGGCAATATAAGCAACCGGTTCAAATCTTGCGCGGCGTCTGATAAGCCGGAAAAATTCGTTTTCTTGCTTTTCGGAAAGGGGATAGTCGCCGTGGCTATAAAGCCAAGAGCGGTCGGGCCGCAGATTGTGAAGCAGAATAATTTCCGCGTCAAGCCGGCTGGATTTTATCTTTCTGTCAGATAGCATTTCTGCTCCTTTTACCAGTATTTCCCTGACGGTCATTTTTATTTTTCCGCCTCGCTTTTAACCGAATTAACAATATCGCCGATGTTTCCCTCTAAAATTTTATCCAGATCCTGCCAGCTTTTTTTAATTCTGTGGTCGGTAACGCGGTTCTGGGGGAAGTTATAAGTTCTGATTTTCTCGCTGCGGTCGCCCGTTCCTATCTGTGTTTTGCGCGTTTTGCGCTCTTCTTTTTCCCGTTTTTCTTCTTCTTGAGCGAGCAACTTGCTTCTTAAAATTTTTAAAGCCCGCTCCTTGTTTTTATGCTGGGATTTTTCGTCCTGACATTTTACAATCAGGCCGCTTGGCAGATAGGTGATTCGTACGGCCGACTCGGTTTTGTTGACACTTTGTCCGCCGGGACCGCCGGAACGGAAAGTGTCTATCCGTATGTCCTGCGGTTTGATAAAAATTTCTTCTTCTTCAGCTTGGGCTAAAACCGCCACAGTCGCGGTGGAAGTATGCACTCTGCCGGATTTTTCGGTAATGGGTATTCTTTGAACTCTATGAACCCCGCTTTCGTATTTCATCGCGCCATAAACATCGGCGCCGTTTATTTCAAAGACGACTTCTTTCAGCCCGCCGGTTGAAGACGGGCTTGAATCAAGCAATCTTGTCTGCCATTTGTTTTTTTCGGCGAATTTGGCGTACATTCTGAACAAATCCGCGGCGAACATCGCCGCTTCTTCTCCGCCCGCGCCGGCGCGAATTTCCACGATAATATCTTTTGAATCAAGCGCGCTGGCGGGAGACAAATCATTTTTTATCTCATTTTCCAGTTTTTCCTTTTGCTGGCGGACATTTTTTATTTCTTTTCCGGCCAATTCCAGCATATCGCTGTTTTTTTCTTGAGAGATTATTTCTTCCAAGCCCTTCAGCTCTTTAGAAATTTTTTCAAGCCGCTCGTATTTTTTAATAATTTCTTCAAGTTGTTTGTGTTTTTTGAGCAGTTTCTGGGTTTTTTCGATATCAGAAAAAATCTCAGGGTTGCTGAGTTCTGCGGTTAATTTTTCGTAATCTGTTTTGAAGTTTTTTAACACTTCTTCAAGCTTAATTTCCATAGTTTTAGCTTAAAGGGCTTTTTATTTTTCTAATATTTAGATTGGTTACCTTTGTATATAATTGAGTTGTTCGAATGTTCTGATGGCCTAATAATTCTTGCACATAGCGGATATCAACGCCGTTTTCCAAAAGATGCGTCGCGAAACTGTGGCGAAGCGAGTGGAAAGTGGCATCTTTGCCTATTTTAGCTTTTTTCATAGCGATTTCAAATATCTTTTGGGCGGTTCTTTCGGTTAGTTTTCCTCCCCGCTCGCTGGCAAAAACATAATCATTCATATTTCTCAGAGCAAAAAATTCATGCAAGTCAGCTTTTAGTTTTTCAGGAAAAATAGTGATCCGATCGCGGCTTCCTTTTGCGTTTTTCAGGTGAATTGTCAGTTCCTCCGAATTTATGTCTTTAATTTTTAAATTTATCGCTTCGCTTACTCGCAGTCCCGCTCCATAAGACAGCGAGATTAGCAGTTTGTGTTTTCGGTTTTCAATTGAGTTTATTATTTTTTCAATCTCGCTTCGCGAAAGAACAACCGGTAATTTC
>JAHIHE010000097.1 GCA_018899995.1 Patescibacteria group bacterium
GCCCTTTAATCCTTCCTTATTTCGCTCGCGTTCCATTTGCTCCGCGATGCCTTTTATATCTTCCTTTTTTATCTCCACTTCAAACTTTTTTTCTTGGTTAGTGTCCCGAATATCTGAAACAGGAGCTTTAAACTCCCTATCCTCTTTTTTTAATCCTTCCTCGTTTTCTATTGGCATATTTTTATCCTTTTCCGCCTGCGGCGGATCCGCCACAGGCGGACTTAAAATTAATTATTATTTTTTATTTTTGTATAGCGTACTTCTGACGGCCGTCAGAATTACGCTATAGTAACCTCTGAAAAACACCGTATTTGTCATCCCGAACTTGTTCCAGGAGACCAATTGAGTATTTAAACCTACTTTAGGTTTTAAAAAGATAATTTTGACAGTTTTTCAGTGGTTCCTTAATATTTTTTCGTAAACTTTCTCATAGTCGTCAGCCATTCTTGCGGCGGTAAAATTCTTGTCAAAACTTTCGCGGCAAATTCTTCTGTCTATCTGACCGGCTTTTTCCATAGCTTGGGCCAGCCCCTTGATGTTTACCCTGCCGCTTTTATAAAACGGCGGAACGACAAATCCTGTTTTGCCGTCTTCCACTATTTCGCTCACCGCTCCGCGGTCAAAAGCGATTACCGGAGTGCCGCAAGCTAATGCCTCTATCATCACCAAACCAAACGGCTCTTCCCATTCTATTGGGTAAAGCAGGGCTTTTGCGTTGCCAAAAAATTCCGGTTTCTGCTTTTGATTTATTTCACCAATATACCGTATTTTTTTATTTAGCCGGGGTTTTATCCGGCTTTTGAAAAAATCCAATACGGCTTCATCTATTCTTCCTGCGATATCAAGACGCGCGCCCAATTTTTCTGCGGCAAGAATCGCGTTATACACGCCTTTCACCTTGTCAATTCTGGCAATCCAAATAAACTTATTCTCGGGATTTGAATTAAATTTATATTTTTCGGGATTAATGCCGTTATAGACATTAGCCACGAAATTCAATTTTACCATATCATTTTCCCGCTGTTTCAGGCTGATTGAAACGAAGTTGTGCCTGCGGTAATGGCGATAAACAAAAATCCTGCCGGCAGTTTTCCTGGAAGCGTACATATTATTATGCATTGTGCTCACAACCGGCGTTTTAATAAACGGAATGAAAAATTGATCATACAAATCGATATGTGAATGGATTATATCAAACTCGCCCGCTCTTTTGAAGGCCTGGGCGACGTTAAAGATGTCGTACGAAACGTCTTTCCATGGAATACCATCTTTTAGCAGCGCTCTGGGATAAATCGAAACGAGCTTGGCGGAAGTTTTAGAGTCACCGCTGGCGAATAGAGTTATATCGTGACCGCGGCGCGCCAGTTCCTCAACCAAAGAGGCAATAACCAATTCCGTTCCGCCGTATTTTTCCGGAGGCACCGACACCCACATCGGAGCGATTTGCGCGATTCTAAGTTTTCTCACCCCGTTAGAAGTCAGTTTATTAGACACAGTTTTTACCCCGTTTAGAAATTTTACATTACTTTGATTTACCATAAAATTTAGGCAATTTGAAATAGACAATATATTCCAAAAATAGTTTGTTCTCAAAAATTTCTAACGGGGTTTATTGTGGAATAATCAGTTTTCATTAGTTATTGCATTATTTATTATACTAAATAAAAATTTTTTTCAAAAATTTTTATTCCAGACTTCTAACGGGGCTCATTTTTTTCTTTTTAAATTGGCTTTAAATTGGACAATTCCAAAATAAATTTAGACGCCCATCGGTAAACATTTTTTTCTTTGACTATTTCTTTCATTTTATTCATCCTTTCGGCGCGCTCTTTCAATGGCATTTCTAAAGCCAACTTTATTGCGTCGGCCATCTGCTCTATGTCATAGGGATTGATTAAAATGGCGTCGCTCAATTCTCTCGCCGTACCGGTGAATCTGGAAAGAATAAGCATTCCTTTTTCGAGATTGGCAGCCGCGATAAATTCTTTTGCCACGATATTCATCCCGTCGTCCAAAGAATTTACCATGCATATATCAGCATTCTTATAAAAAGGTATAAGCTCTTCTATGCTAAAAATATCTTCTGTGATGTTGATGGGATACCAGGAGTTTGAATAATATTTCCAATTGATTTTTTCCACTAAGTTTTTAATGTCTTTCAGCAAGTTTTGATAAACCGGAATGCGCATCCTTGACTGTGGAGCGATTCCCAAATAAACAAATTTTTTCTGATACTCGGGATATTTTTCTAAAAATCTGTCTATCGCTTTAATCCTTTCAATTGTTCCTTTAATATAATCCACTCTTTCCACACTAAGACAAAGATATTTATAATTACTCCTGATGTATTTTTGCGTGAGTAGTTTCCGATCTTTCCTGCTGCGATTAGCCAAAGACGCGATTAACTCATAATCAATGCCAATCGGAAATGGTTTCACTATAATATTGTGTTCTTTGTAAGAAACTTTTGCCGCCTCGTGATCAATATTTGCTTCCAGCTCTTTGTTGATAGTATTAAAAAAATTGCCACAGTAATAACTTAAATGAAACCCCAGCAAATCATTGGACAGCAGTCCTTCTAAAATTTCCTTTTTCCATGGACAAATTCTGAAAATTTCCGCCGCGGGCCAGGGCGTATGCCAAAATTGCGCCACAATGAGGTCTGGCCTTTTTGCTTTAAGGAATTTCGCGACCATGGCAAAATGATAATCCTGGATCCAGACAAAAGCCTTGCCAGTCCCTATTTTTTGCAAAATGGCATTGGCAAATTTTTCATTGACTTTTTTGTAGCAGTCCCATTCGGCTTGGCTGAAATTAGGCCGCACGTGCGCCAGGTGACAAAGTGGCCATAAAGTATTGTTGCTAAAACCCGCGTAATAGCAATCTATTTCATTCTTGCTAAGCCAAATCCTTTTAAGGGTATATCGCGGATTTTCCGGAGGAACCATTATTTCATCATTTTTATCAACCGTTTGTTTGTCCGCGTCTCCGCTGCCATGCGCGATCCAAACACCTTTCGTTACCCGCATAATATAATCAAGCGGCGTAACGGCTCCGCTCACTGCCCGGAGGCACTTTATCTTTTGCCCGCTGTAAATATGGCTGTACGGCTCGCGATTGGAAACCACGATAAATAAGTGATCTTTAAGCCTGTCTTTTATAACCTCTTTAAGAGATTCTTTTGTCCACATAATAATTATTTTATAATCGCTTAATTAAAAATAATTTTATTCATACTGTACATACTTACTAAACGCTTTTAAATGTCCATTAACTCAAAAATCAAAGACCAAAGACCAAAGACCAAAACTACAGATTAAAAACATTTAGATTTAAATCCAAATGTCAAAATCCAAATGTCAATTCAATGTCAAATTCTTGAATGCCAAATTATTTATTTTTGTCATTTGGATTTGATTTGACATTTGAAATTTGGGTTTTGGAATTATTTAAAAGTTTTAAACTTTTTGCTTTGTGGTTTTGGTATTTGATTTTTGCTTTTTGGTTTAAATTTTGTAGATTTCTTTTATAAACGCCTCCATCACCGCATTGGTCCAGCCAAAACCCGATTGATTAGGGTAACGATCAAACGGCGCTTCTGTTTCTTCTGTTTTGCCATTGTATTTTTCCCAAATTTTGCCGGTTTTTCTCCAATTTTCGCAAACTAGCGCTATAAAATTTTTTTTGACCCTCTCCGCTTCTTTTATGTAACCGTAGCGTTCCAGTCCTTTGGCAGCGATATACTGCAACGGCGCCCAAATAATCGGATAGTTCCACTGACGATCAGAACACCCGTAATCCCTGTCGCAAGCCGCAAGCCCGCCTTTGGTTTGAAATAATTTTAAGTTACTTTTTAGCGCCTCTGCTTGTTTTCCATCGGCCAACCCGACAAACATCGTTTGATAACTTGCTAAGGATTTTATTTTTTTCCTTTTGCCAATTTTGAAATTATAATCAAAAAATAATCCATCTTTCTCGTCCCACATCATTTTGTTTATTTTTCCTTTTCTTTTTACCGCTTTTTTTCGCCATCTTGCCGCCTCTTCGCGCTTTCCCAAAATCTCGGCAAATTTCTCAAAATCATTTTCATATTGGTATAAATTGCAATTTAAATCAACCGGCAAAAGATCGTGAATATCCTTATCGTCAAATCTTGGCGACATATCCCAAGAAGCCTCGGCGCGGGATTTATAAGTATGTGTTTTCTTGTAATCGCCTATCGCTTTATTGCCGCTTTCGTCATAAAAACGGCTTAAGCCAGTCGGCGTTAAATGAAACCTATTCATCCAGTATTCATTATACTCTTTTTTTGCTGTTTTAAAAGCTTGTTCCAACCATTTTTTATCCTTAGAAAACTTTACTAAACAATCCTGCTTGGTCTTGCCGCTAATAACTTTCACACCGGCAATATTGGTGCGGGGGTAAACATCCTTAATCATCAACGCCAAATACGGCAACTGAGATCGTGTAGCCCACCGCGCTTTATTGGCATTTAAAACTTTACTGTATTTTTCCACCTCATACAAGCAATTATCAACAATGCCCTTTATCAGTTCCCGCCGATTTCCTTCGGTTTTTAATCCCTGAATAATAAAGTAACTATCCCAATAAAACATTGTGCTGAACCTTTCCTTGTTCGGGACAACATAATCGTTTGGTAAATATAAAATTTCATCGGGATCATTGCCGATTTCTTGCGCGCCGCCGCGAGAGTTATAAATCAAATCATCCCATTTTCTTTCAATAAACTCCAAAAGCTCTTTTACTTGTTCGCGAGTTATTTCTTTTTCAAAATTATTTTCAATGTTTTCCATATATATTTCAGATTTAAATTCTTCACCAAATATAAATTAAGCCTTCGGCGCTTTCAAACTGATAGAAAACCTCCGCAACTGTCATTGCGAGGGAGTAGCAACGACCGAAGCAATCTATAGCCGAAACCTGAGATTGCTTCGCCCTGAGTACGGGGCTCGCAATGACAAATAATGACAATATTGAAATTCCTTAGCGATAAATTAACATTTTGTCATTTTAACTTTAACATTGCTTTGACATTTGTAATTTGTCATTTGGCATTAATAATAATCTTAATAATTATTCATTCACTGTTATTTTATAAACTGCCGCGAGAAGAAGCTAAAACTTTCTCATACACCTCCTCGTATCCTTCCGCCATTGCTTTGGCGCTAAAATTCTTAATCGCGTGGTCGCGGCAAAACGCACGGTCAATTTTATCAATTTTTCCGACCGCTTTTGCCATATCATCAATATTTTTTACGATAAATCCGGTTTTCCCTTCAATAATCTGCTCCCGAACCGGGCCGCGATCAAAAGCGATTACCGGAGCGCCGCAAGCCATGGCTTCAATGGTTACCAGCCCAAATGGCTCGTTCCAATTTATAGGATTTAACACCGCTTTAGCGTTTCTCAAAAGCTCTATTTTTTCTTTGTCGCCCAGCTCGCCGAGATAAACGATCTGCTTGCCGTCAATTTCCGGTTTTACTTTCTCGTTATAATATTTCATATATTCCTCGTTGGCCCAATCAATCTTCCCAGCCATCACTAATTTCATCCCGGTTTTTTTCGCCACAGCAATGGCTTCGGCCGTGCCTTTATCGCGGCAAAATCTTCCGAGCCAAGCAATATAATTTTCCGGCCTGGAATTAAATTTAAAATCGGAAAAATCAAGGCCGTTGTAAACCGTTCCGGTGTAATTCAGGAAAGTCAAGGTTTGTTGGGCTTTTGTTAAGGTAACAAAATTGTGACGCCGATATTTTTTCAAAAAAGCCATCCTGTCTTCTCTGCCTTTTTCTCCTTCAAGCGGATAGATAAAATGGGTGGTGAAAACCGTTGGCGTTATATTTTTAATATAATCCGCTAACACGAGCGAAATATAATCGTGCCGAGTGTTGATATGCATATGAATAACATCAAATTTGTCAGCCTGATTGAAAGCATTGGAAATATGAAGCAATGGATACAAATGGTTTGACCAGCCCAAATCCCGATACAAAGCCCTCGGATAGACCGATTCCAATTTTCCCGAAGTTTTAGAATCGCCGGTGGCAAACAAGGTTACATCATGACCGTGGCGCACTAATTCTTCGGTAAGATTATATACTATTCTCTCTGTCCCGCCGTACAAAGGCGGAGGCGTTGTTTCCCAAATTGTTCCGATTTGCGCGATGCGAAGTTTTCTTGCCCTGTTAGAAATTTTTGATCTCATAATAAACTTTGTTAATAAAATATTTTAAAATATTCATTCCCTTTTAGATAACTTTATATTTCTACTGTGGTGAATATCATTTTTATCTTCCAAAAAACTGAACAATGCTCCTGTTGCCCAAGCTTGAGGATATGCAATTTTATCTTCGCCTTTCATCGCAATTTTATTATTAATTACTATATAAAGCTCAGGAACCAAACCAAGATTTTCAAAAGCAAGCAAAAGAGCCTTTTTTATTTTCTTATACTCATTATTATAACCCAAGTCATTCAATCCTTGCGCAATAATCCAATTATCGTGTGGCCAAATAGAGCCCAAATGATAGCTCTTTGCGTCAAAATCAGGCTCTTTTTCCGAATGAGTGCGAATTCCGTATGGCGTCCACATGTCAGATGCAAAAAGATGTTTTACAACCAAATCAATTTTATCTTGCTCTAAAATACCTGTAAAAAGCAAATGCCCGGGATTTGAAGTTATAGCTTTCCTTTGGTTCTTTTTTCCATTAAGCGCCATACAAAAATATTTTTCGCGCCTCATCCAAAATTTTTCATTGAATTTTTTCTTAAGATATTGCGCTTTACTCAACAGCTTTTTCTCTAAAGCGCTTTTGCCAAAAATCTTTGCTAATTTTGCCGCTTCTGTAAATGCAAGATAAGCATACCCTTGAACTTCTACGATAGCAACCGGCGCGTCGATGTTTAAATGGTTTTCTTCTCTGTCTTTCCATGCCATATGATACATTCCAAGCTTGGCTTTTTTCTCGTATTCAATAAATCCGTCGCCATCCATATCACCATATTTAAATATCCAGCTAATTGCTCTTTCAATATTCGGAAAAATCTTTTTGACGAAATCAAAATCTTTAGTTTTGTCAAAATATTTTCCGGCTATTATGATAAAAAGTAAGGTGCTGTCAATGCTTTTATAGATCGCTTTTCCTCTTTTTAGCCATTTAAATCTGGCCCTGTGCTTGTTCCACCAGCTATCCGGCGTATTTTTGGGATAAAATTCGTGCAAAATTTTACCCGGCTCTTCTTCGGTTTCCAGATCTATTTTTTTCCCTTGGGCTTTTGCCAAAATTTTTAAAGTATCTTTGGCGATTTTGGGATCATAATCCAAAAGCTGCCAAGCCGAAATCAGCGAATCTCTGCCAAAAAGACCTTTCATATGCGGAAGTCCGGCATATAAAAAACCTTCTTTGCTTTTCAATTGCCTGATTTCCTTTAAAAGCTGTTTTTTAATTGCTTCCTGATTCATATAAAAATAGTTTCGTTTTGCGCGATACGAAGTTTTTTTGATTTAACTATTGACATCTTTTAATTTTTATGCTAAGATTAAAAGTTAGTTTGTTCTTTTAAAAATTTTATGGCTTTGGGAAAAATCGCATCTATTTGTAGGTGTGATTAGATCAAAGCTATAAAAAATAGATAAGGAGGAATTATGAAAGAATTTTTGAGAAAAATTAAGGAATTTTTTGCATCTGAAATTCTGGTTGA
>JAHIHE010000098.1 GCA_018899995.1 Patescibacteria group bacterium
AAAAAAATAACCCCGAAGAAAATTTTGTTTACCCCGTTAAAAATGATCGAACTTTCCATCATACACCAAAGAAAGATTTTGTCAACCCTATTACCACCCCCAAATAGGGTATAGTGCGATTTCTACGGCCGTCAAAATTACGCTATGGGCACTTGGATTAAAAAGAGAGAGGTGTGGAAATAAAAAAGGAGGCGTGACGGATCGCGCGCTCAAAACTTAAGTTTTCAGACCTATTGCGTTAATTCTGCCATGGCTCTGTTAACACAATAGTTTAAAAAACTTAAAAGCTAAATTTCTAAAACGAAGTTTTAGGAATTAGGTTTTAGGTCAACTAGAAATTGTAAGGCATTGAACGCGCAAAAACCGGTTCTCTGGCGGGTTTTTTATTTCATCAATAACTTCTGCTCCAGCTGGTTTAATTGATATTTTTTCTTAATCTGCTTGGAAGCTCGGCTTCCAAATACTTCCGCAAGATGTATCTAAACTTATACAGACAAAATTCGCCTAATTATTCTGTTAATAAGCAATAATAGTTTAAACACTACTTGCCTCCTCAAACACCCCCAGCGTCTCCCGCGCGCACTTTTCCCAAGAAAATTTTTTAACTTGCTCGTATCCCTTTTTAATCATTTTATCCCGCAGATTATTGTTGGATAAGACCTCGTTCATCGCCCAGGCAATTTCGCCAAAATTATAAGGATTGACCATTAGCGCCGCGTTGCCTACGGCTTCGGGCAAAGAAGAGCAATTGGAAACGATTACCGGAATTCCGGCTGACATTGCTTCAAGCGGCGGAAATCCGAATCCTTCGTAAAAAGATGGGTAGACAAACAAGCTTGCCATACTATACAAAAATGCCCTGTCTTCATCCGCAATGGTTCCGGTAAAAATTATTTCATTTCTGAAAACGGAGTTTTGGGCGGCTTTGAAAATATCTCCATAAAGCCAGCCCTTTGCGCCGGCGATAACCAATTGGTATTTGGTATTTGCTTGCCCCGTTGGCTTGTCCTTCGGGGGTATTTGCTTGCCCGCCGTAGTTTTAGCGGAGGAGGGGTATTTGGCATTAAACAACTCAAATGCCTTAATAAGTCCAATGATGTTTTTTCGCGGCTCAATCGTGCCTAAATACAGAATATATTTCTCCGGCAGATTATATTTTTCTCTAACAGATTTAAGTTTTGAGATTTGGTTTTGAGTTTTGACATTTGACATTTGACATTTGACATTGACACCCGAGTATATCACCCTTATCTTTTCCCGCGGAACGCCGTAAATTTCCACAAGATCGTTTTTTGTTGACTGGGAAACGGCGATAATAAAATCCGCTTCCCGCGCCAGAACGGCTGGATTGACGAATTTATGCCAGAGACGCTGTTTTAGGGAAAAAAAACTGCTATAGCGCGCGAAAGACAGATCGTGGAAAGTAATAATTTTTTTGCACTCCCGGGAAACGGGCAAAAGGTTGATATTGGGAGAAAAAACAATGTCTGCCCCTCCGGCCAGTTTGTCAATTTTCGGCCAGTGCAAGCATTTAAAAAAGACATTGAGCAAGCGATTGGAAATCTTTGAGTGTAAGACCTTCACATTAGGGCTGTTTTTTTGCGCTTCTGAAGAAAAATCCAGATACCTTTGACTCGGACTTTTGCCCGCGTTAAACAAAATATATTGGTTCTTTCGGTCAATAGCAAAAAGGGCGTTAAGAAGGTTAAACGCGTATTCTTCCACACCCGAATACTTATCCTGGCTGATTGCTCGCGAATCAATTCCGATAACCATAATACGAATATTTTAAACCAAAAAGCAAAGATCAAAAATCAAAACCACATACTAAAAACTTTTAGATTTAAATCCAAATATCAAAATCCAAATGCCAATTCAATGTCAAATGACTCAATTTCAAATATTTTTGGCATTTGTTATTTGGATTTGATTTGACATTTGAAATTTGGGTTTTGGAATTATTTAAGGGTTTTAAACTTTTTGGTTTATGGTTTTGGTATTTGGTTTTTGAGATTTGGTTTAAAGTATATTCTACTCTCTAAAATACTCCTTCCCTAGCGCTAAAAATATTCCCAAAAACAGTCCCGCGACAACCGCCAAAAAGCCGTTTAAGAAAATATTGTCCGCGGATTTGACAACCAAGGGTCCGCCCGAAATTATCTTAAAGGATATTTCGCCGTTGCTTAGTTTTTCCAGGGATTCCAGTTTTTCTCCGATAACGCTTTCAACCGCTTTGGCAATTTTGGCTGCCGACTCTTTGTCGCCGGTCCTGTAATTCAGGCGCACATACTGGCTTGAAACTTTATCCGCTTTAAAAAATTTGGAAAGGGCCTTGAGGCTGTCGCCCCTCAAGCGCCTCGGGGCGACCCCGAACTTGTTGAGTGGGTCGGAACTCCCGATTATGCCGGCTCGTGAATAAATTTCGTTTACGACCGAGGCGCTTTTAAGCCACTGGCTTATGTTATCGGCAACAGCTTCTGACGCCTGAACCGCGTAATAGCCGCCGTATTTGTAATCATTGGTGTCTTGCGCGCCGCTTTTCGCGACCAGCAGCGGCAAATCCGTATCGTAGGTGGCCGGCTTTAGCGCGGAAAATAACGCAACCGATAAAAGTAAAATTAAAACAGTTCCAACAATCAGCTTTTTTTCTTTTTGCAAGATTTTTATGTATTCTTTTAATTCCATAATTATTAAACCAAAGACCAAATATCAAAAAGCAAAATTACAGATTAAAAACCTTTAGATTGTTTTTAAATTTTGGTTTGTGGTTTTGGTATTTGGTTTTTGATTTTTGGTTTTAATTACAATAAACGAAATTTATTCCTTGTTTTTAAATAAACCCCACTCTTTTTCAACAAACTCCTTTATCCTTTTTTTAAAAATTTCTTTATCAAAACCGGCAACGCTTTTCCGGATTATTTCGCCGCTGAAATTGTTTTTATTGAAGTTTTGAACCGCGGAAACCAGCGAATCAACTGTTTGCTGCCCGAAAAAGACCCCGTTTATTCCTTCTTTCACGACTTCCAGCGCTCCGCCTCCGCGATAAGCGATTACCGGCGTGCCGCTTGCCATTGATTCCAAAAGCACAATGCCGAAGTCCTCTTCCTGCGGAAAAATTAAAGCCCGCGCGCCGGCGTAATAATTTCTTGTTTCCTCATCCGAGAGCCGTCCGAGAAACTGAATGTTTTTTTTGGCCCCTTTTTTCAGCCGGCCGGCTTCCGGACCATCGCCGATTATCTTGAGTGGAAGCCCCAGGATATTAAACGTCTCAATTGCCAAGTCAAACCGTTTGTATTGTATAAGCCGGCCGACGAGGAGGAAATAATCTTCTTTTCCGCCAGCGGAAAAATTTTTGTAAAAAGAAATGTCAACCGGAGGATGAATAACCGCGGCCTCTTTGCGGTAGTACTTATTAACGCGCATGGAAACAAAGGCGGAATTCGCGATAAATTTATCAACCCGCTCGCTGGAAATTTTGTCCCATAGCCGGATATAGTTCATTGCCACAGGCACAAGTTTTCTGGTTATGAAAGAAAAAGAAAACGCGCGCGCGTAGCTGTGGCAGTCGTCCCAGGCATATCGCATTGGCGTATGGCAATAGCAGATGTGCAGGGTTTCCGTATTGGTGATTACTCCTTTCGCGTAGCTGTTTGAATCGGAAATCACCACATCGTACGCGGAAAGATCAAAACTTTCTATGGCCATTGGCATTAAAATCGGGAAAGAGCGGTGGTGCGATTTGGAAAAAGGCAATGACTGCAAAAAAGAAGTATAAATTTTTCTTTTGCCGAATATGTTTTTAAATAATTTCTCGTCGTAAACAAGCGTATATATCGGAGCAGGGGGAAAAATTTCGCACAGCGCTTCAAGCACTCTTTCCGCGCCTCCGTATTGAACCAGATAATCATGAACTAAAGCCACGCGCATATAATTAAGCAACTAAGCAATTAAGCAAAAACAAAATGATTATTGTTAAATTGTTAAATTGTTAAATTGTGTTTATTCCGCTTCTCTTTTTTTGATGACCGCCGGAATGGTTTTAAGAAGTATCTGAATGTCCAGCAATAACGACCAATTTTCCATATAGTAAGCGTCCAGCCGAAGCTCTTCTTCGGTATCAAGATCAGACCTGCCGCCCACCTGCGCCAAACCGGTGATTCCGGGCTTAATTGACAGGATTCTCCGGTAGGATTCCCCGCATTTTGAGACCTCGCGCGGCTGATGCGGTCTGGGACCGACCAAACTCATTTGCCCGTTTAAAACATTAAAAAATTGCGGCAATTCGTCAATGCTGGTCCGCCGGATGAGTCTGCCGAAAGAGGTGACGCGCGGGTCGCCTTTGATTTTATAAATCGGCCCCTTGCGAACGCTCTTTTCTCTTATTAGTGTTTTTTCATATTCCAGGGCGCGTTCGTTCTGCCGGTCAAACTGCCTGCCGGTGCAAAACTCCGCCTTCATTGACCTGAATTTCAAGACATTAAAGTTTCCAGCCGGACCCATCCTTTCACTGCAATAAATCGCCGGACCTTCCGACTCCAGCTTTATAATCAGGGCGGCTATAAGCATCAGCGGAGAAAAAACAACAATCCCGATTAACGAGCCGACTATGTCAAAAAGACGCTTAATGATTTTCCCCCATCCGTCAAGGGGCGTTCTTTTTATCTCAAAAACCGGAATCCCCGCCATGGTTTCCAATTCAATATTCGCGGTTTTTGTCTGAAACAAATCAGGGATGAATTTAAAGTCAATGTGGCGCAGGCGGCAGTAATCCAAAAGTTCCAGCAGAAGATTTTTGGGAATTGACAAACTCGCGACGATTACTTCGTCAACGCCGATTGCGTTGTCTGTTTTTTTAAAATCTTTTAGGGAAAAAATCTCCCTGCGCGCTATAAGCCGGTACCCGAGAAAGGGCTTGTCCTGAAATTCTCTGGACAAAGCAACGCTTAAATAATTCTCGCCGACGACAAAAACCTTATGCGTGCCGTAGCCGTATTTTCCCACCAGCCATTTTCTCGCGCCTTCCAAAAACATCCTTCCTGTTGAAACAAGAAAAATCGCGAAAACCCAGAATGCCAAAATGATAAATCGGGAGGAGAACGGCTCGCTCTTAAGAAATGTGAAAAAAATCGCCATCATAACGCCGGCCGAAATTCCGATGATTATTTTGGAAAAATCCTCCCAAAATTTTCTTTTCGCTTTAAAAGTATAGAGGCCGAGAAGGGAGAAAATCGCGATAAAAAAAATCGCGATAAAAAAAACAATGAGCAAGTATTTGGCAAGCGGCAAATCAAAAATAACCGGACGAATTTCCACTATGTTTTTCGCGAAGCGAAGCGCGTAAGCCGCCATCCCCGCCAGAAAAATCATTAAAAAATCTGCCGGCGGCAATAAAACATTAAAAACCAATTCCGCTTTTTTCATACTCTAAATTTTCTTTCAAGATTTAAGCAAATCTGTAAGCCGAATTCTGTCCCAAACCAACCTATAACTTATAACTAATAACTAATAACAAAAAATCAAAATAGTTATGGGTTATCAGTTATTGGTTATAAGTTAGTTTAGTGATAGTAATCTATCTGGGTCTTATGTTGCCATAAGACTCAAGCGAGCTACTTTTCCCCAGCCTTTTTGGAAAAAGACGGGGGTTTGCTCTTGCTCCAAAAAGGGTTTACCACTCGCGTTCGTCACCGAACGGAGAAAAAAGTAGTTTCACCCCCACACTAATATCTACAAGTAATATTTATATAAGCTTTTGTTTATCTATCTGCTCATTTTATAAATATTAGTGTGGGGGCTTGGCACCTTTTTACTTTTCACCTTTCGCCACTGCCTTGCAGTGGAAGCTCCAAGCACCAAATCCCAAGTTCCAAACAAATCTCAAGTCTCAATTTTTTCCGCCTTCGGCGGACCCGCCGCAGGCGGGCAAAATCCGAAACAAAATGGTTGTTTGGAGTTTGAATTTTTGAATTTGGAATTTATTTGGAATTTGGATATTGGGTTTTGGAATTTCCAGTGCAAAGCACTGGCTAGTATTGTCTCTGTGGCACTTTCCCTGGGATTGCTCCCGGTCGGCGTTACCGACTTTTACTTTTTCTGAAAAAATCAGAAGGAGTTCGGACTTTCCTCTCCCGCCGCTGCATAGCAGCGGAAGCTCCAATTTCCAAATCACAAATTCCAAACAAATCACAAATTCCAATTTTCTAAATTCCAAATTGTTTGGAGTTTTTCAGCCAAGGGCTGATCCGCCTTTGGCGGAGAATTTTGGTCATTGAGATTTATTTGGAGCTTGGTCATTGGTGCTTGGAATTTCCGATGCTACGCATCGGCAAAGAGTAACTATCCGATTTGCTTAAATCATTATAATCTTAGCAAAAATTTGTCGTTTGTCAACCTCTGCCTTAATTTTAAAAGTTCTTAAAGTACTTTGAATTACGAAACTCCCGAATGTTGTCATTGCGAGGAGTCCCGAGTACTCGGGACGACGCGGCAATCTCACATTTTTGTCATTGCGAGCCCTGTACTCGGGGCGCGGCAATCTCAAATCTCGAAAACAGATTGCTTCGTCGCTTCGGCTCCTCGCAATGACAAGGTACAAAGATTGCTTCGCTACGCTCGCAATGACAGAAAAGGGCTATTTCGTAATTCAAAGTAAAGTAAAAACTTTATAAATTTACTCCAAACTTATAAACCTCACTTGGGTTATCCCAATTACCCAAGTGAAGCTACTTACGCTGTATTTCATTTTACCTCACTTGGGTTATCCCAATTACCCAAGTGAAACTTATTAGCTGCCCTTTTTACCTTTGTCGCTTGATATCAAGTTAAGCATCAAAAAATGCAACGGGCGTTTTTCATTTTGCTCCATAGACCAAAAGCAGAATCATTTCCATGTCGTTGGTTATTTTCTTCGCGGTCGCTTTATTAAATCCGACTCCGCCCTTGCTAAACGAACGGTCAAGCGCCTCGTTAAAAGCGTCTTTGTTTAAATCGCCCGTAAGCCGGCTGTAAATGGCGCTTTCCAGCCGCATTATCTGGCGGTCGCTCAAAATTTTATGCATCGGGTCAATAAATCCGCGCCGCAGTTCGGTAATCTGGCTCCAGATTGAACTGAAGTCCGGATAATTTTCTTTTATTTTGCCCCCTGATTCCCGAGTGATTTTTTTCTCGTTTACGAGCTTTGTTTTGTTCAAAAAATCCTCAATAATATTTGCTATTCTTTCGGCAGTCCTTGAATTCAGTCCCGCTCCTCCTTTTGAATAATCGCGGTCAAGTTTGGTTTTCATTTCGTCCCTGTCCGTTCTGCCATTCAGGCGGTCCGAGACAATTTGCTCCATGCGGCTGATTTCGTCAACTTCATAAGGACTCAGGACATAATTAACCAGCATTTTGGACTTAAAAGGAATTAGAAGCATGTTTAATTGCATCGGGCTTAACCCGGGGAAAGAACGCAACAGAACCTGAAATTCCTTGCTGAGCTTTTCTTCCGTGCTCTCTTTCTTTTCAACCGCTTCCTCTTTTACCACCTCTTTTGGCCTTAATTCCTTATTAACAACTTCGCGGACTATCTCGCCGTCTTTCATATAAAAAATGCGGTTGGCGTAAAACAGATACTCGGGATTATGCGTCACCAGAATCAGCGTTTTGCCTTCTTCGACGTTGAGTTTTCTCAAAATATCCATCACATTCACCGCGGAAACAGAATCAAGATTCCCGATTGGCTCGTCCGCCAGCAAAATTTTTGGATCGTTAACCAGCGACCTTGCTACGCCTATCCTTTGCTGCTGTCCGCCGGAAAGCTCGGTCGGTATCTTTTGGGCTTGCTCCAAAATGCCGAATCTCTCCAGCAATATTTTGACCTTTTGAGTTCTCTCTTTTTTCCCGACGCCCAAAAATATCTGGGGCAGGGCGATATTGTCCAAAACCGAGAGCGAAGAGATTAAGTTATATTGCTGAAAAATCATTCCGACTCCGGAGCGGTGAAAATCGGAAATTTCGTCTTCGCTTAAACCGGAGAGTTCTTTGCCGCCAACAATGACTTTTCCGCTAATGTTTGTCTCCAGCCCGGAAATGCCGTTGAGCAAAGTGGATTTTCCGCAGCCGGAAGGCCCGAAAAATATAATATATTCTTTTGGATAAATGGCAATATTAATATCCCTAAGCGCCCAGAATTCGTTCGTGGTGCCTTTATTGTAAACCACGCTTAGGTTTTCGGTTTTGATTATTGGCTGGGAGGATTGAGGCATAGTAGATAATTCAAATTACAAACCACAAATGGATAAATTCCAAAGATGCTAAAAACACAAATAACAAATTACAACGAACAAATTACAAACAAAACACAATTAACAATTAATAAATCGTGATTTATAGATTGTTTGTGTTTTGGAATTTGTTTGGGATTTGGTTATTGTGATTTGTGTTTTTAAAGTCATTGGAAATTGATAATTGAAAATTTACTTACTATCCCATTATAGCACAAAAGACGGGCTGTTGTTAAATTGCCCGCCTTTTGTTATTTGTCATTCACTATCCTACTCTATCTTCCCAAATTCCTGGTCCAGCCGAATATTTTCTCAAAGTTGGACATAATCATCTGAACCACAGACTGGCGGCGGATAGGAGTGAGTATGGAATAATCCGAAGAAATGGAGATGTTGCCGAATTTGTCCGAAGAAGCGACCCTGAAGCGATAGACCGTGCCGGGTTTGAAGCTTGTGATAACCGAGATATGGTTGGTGGTAAGGTTGGAGTCAAGCTTGGTGGTATTGGCAAGGGTATCTCCTTTGGTTGTTCCCAAATCCCAGAGCGCTTGCGAGGTTGACAATTCGTTGGTTTTCCAGGAAATGATCGCCTGCACTTTGTCTTCGGCTCCGCTTAAGATCGCGGCTTGCGAGCGCACCTGAACAATCTCCGGCGGAACAATATCAATGCCTGTCTGGACTTCAAAAGGAGAAAGCTCGGCAAGATTGTTGTTCTCGTCGCGTCCCTGAATTTCAATCTTGTAAGACTTGCCTGCGGAAAGTTCTGACAAAACAATGTTGTGTTCCAGGGATTTTTCCGGCGCGCCGACAATTTTGGTCTCACCAGTGTCTTTGTCCGTATAGCGAATGTTGGCGTCAATCGGTATGTTGGAAACCCATTTTAATTCAACTGAATTGTCTTTGACTTCACCGATGTCGTATTTGGTAATCTGCGGAAGCTGATATGTGGCAAAAGTGTAGTCCTCAGTGGATAAAATATTGCCTGATTCTTCAATAGAACGGATGCGGAAGTGGTAGGTCGTGCCGGAAGTAAGATTTGCTAATTCAACAGAGTGAAGTTTGACTTTCTCGTCGCCTTTATCGGCTTGATTTCCGTAGATAAAAGTTAGTCCGTATTCAACCAAACTAGTGGAAAGATTTGCCGTCTCCCAGTTAATCTTGGCGGAGTTAAGAGTGATATTTGTTACATTGACATTGAAAATTGACGAATTGCTGGAAGTGGTAAAGGTTTTCGTTTCC
>JAHIHE010000099.1 GCA_018899995.1 Patescibacteria group bacterium
AACTTTTAAGTTTTTAACTACAAGCAACTATCAATCTTCGTGTTTTTCCACACTAAAACGGTGCAGTATTAAATCGTCATTCGCCGAATCTATTCCGCCTTTTTGGCAAGCAACGCTAATTTGTTCATTAACGTTTTTTATACTTGGAATGTTCGGAAGCAGAAGGCCGCACCTGCCGTCCGTTGTTTTCGCAATTACGCCATACTTCTTTGCGTCAAGCGATTTCGGACTCAAAACTTGCTCCGGCGCGCTTAAAATACTCACTTCAATTGAAATATCGCCAAGCTCGCTCAATGTAAGCGCGGGAAATCTGTAATCTTGAGTGGCGGCTGAAATTGCATTGTGAATTATTTCCTGGGCCAAGTTTTCCCGCTGGGGCAGATAAGTGCCAATACAGCCGCGGAGCTCTTTTTCGCCCAAAGGCGTTTTTTGATAAAGGGTAACAAATGCTCCTGCCCTACGCGCGTAAAATTCTCGGGGCAAATCTTGCGGCGCGCCAATTATTTTATTGTTTTCCAAATAATTTTTTATCGCTTCAAAAGCTAATTTAGTATAAGGATTCAACCCGTTAGAAATTTCCATGTTTACAGAGGTAACCTATTAGAAAAACAAGCAATTCGCTATAATTACTCATTTCTAACGGGTTTCATATTATCTTAAAATTTGAAATTTGCCACTAAGTATCCGACGCCGAATGGCCATTCGTAAGATAAAATTTCCGCCTGCCAGGACTTTCCCGACTCGGTAGACCGGGCTTCTAGAACACCTAAAAGAACGCAAATTGAACGAAATCCGCACTCGCCGGCTTCTTCAATCAGTTGCGGGTCTAATTTCAAAATGCTTTGGGTATCGCCTTTTTTTAACAGTCCGACCAGCAGTTTATCAAATTGCGCGCCGGACGAAGAATAACCGGCAGGCGCATCCGGGGTCAGGCGATGGGATAAATCGCCGCTGGCGACAAAAGCGACTTTTGCCGGATGCTTGGCGATAGCCTGATAAATCGCCTTGCCGAACTCAAAATGCGATTCGTAATCCAAAAAAGAATAAGCCAGCGGCACGATTTTCGTTTTTTCAAGATTTTCTGCCAAAAAATAAAGCGGAACCATTGTGCCGTGGTCCAGCCAGCCATCTTGGATTTTTCTTGCTGGAATCTCGGTGTTTTCCGATTCATTAAAAATTTCTTCCGCCAGTTCCGAATCGTTTTCAAAATTCATTTTCGTGGAATCGCCAAAACTCAAAAAGTCGCCGTATAATTTTGGCGAAGTTTCTATGATCATTTTTTCCATCTCTATTTTTCCGTGGGGCGAAACAATAATAATTGTCTCCGGATTTTGTTTTTCCAAATTTCTTGCCAATTGCTCCATGGCGGAAACAGTACTTTTGACTTTTTTTGCCTCTCCGGCGCCGATTGAAGGAATAATAATCGGCGGATGAGGGCAAATCGCGGCGAAAGAAAGCATAAAGGAATTTAAATTAAAATTTACGACATCGCAAGTCGTTATATTGACTATTTTCTTATATTATATACCGAATTTGGAAAATAAAAAAGAGGCACCAATCCGTTATTTATGGTGAGTTAATCGAACCAAAAATTTGGATTAGATGCCTTGAAATAGTTTTTATGCCAGAAATTTTTCCGTAGCTTCAGCTACCCATTGGTAGTTTTCTTTTAGCTTATTTCTATCTTCGGGTGTCACTTCTTTAAGTAAACGGAACACCTCTTTGTCTTTCATTTGGATTTTATCGCCCATAAGCCATATTCTCCAAGAGTCATTGTCAAGGACATCAGCTAACACAAGAATAATTTTTCCGTGTTTAAAAATAAATCCGAATTCCATTTTCAAGTCCACAAGAAGAACCTTTAATTTTTCCCATTCGTCTCTCAAGATAAAAGAAACTTTCTCAGCGATATCCACCATTTCTATTATCGTTTCGTGGTCAATAATTCGACCTTTCTTTGTCTTTATTTGCGGCATTTCGCGTATAAATCCTTCTTTCGGGGGCTTCTTGGCGTCAAGCATCAGCCACTTTCTGCTGATAAGATCAAATATCAGAAAAGGGTCGCCTTCTTCATCGTCTTTGTAGAAAAATTCCACAACCGGCCACTCATAGAAAGTTCCTTCTTTTTCTTCGGGGTGCCTTTTCAGACGAGAACCAAAGGCGATAAAACGCACTACCACTTCTATCGGCACCATATCCGCTTCATACGCAGAGAAAGATACTTCGTCAATTTGTTCCCAAAAAGCTGACGGAATATTTTGTTTGGCCAACAATTTGAACACATTGCAAGTGGTTCTATTGGCCCATCTATCTTTCCCTTCAAGAGTTAACCTGACTTTTCCGTCGCCCTTTGAAAGAACCGGTTTGCTTACTACCCGCACTTTACCGCCAACATCTTCTTCTATAATCTTTGTCTTCCCTTCAACAATTATTCTTCCCATTTTCAGTCACCTCTTAATTTCTTCATTTCTTTTCTCATTATTTTTCATCACTCCTAATTTTCAAGGTTCATCGGCTGGCCGAAACGGCTCGCCTCCCCCTATTGTTTGTAAATAAAGATTACAGGAAAATCCGGAAGATGTCAACCCCCACTTGCAAGAAAACATTCCAAGATTTTCCACGAGTCACTGATAAAATTCAAAACTCCTTACTTTTCTTGCTGCAGCAAGATTTGTCAAGAATCTCAAATTTATAAAAAGCAATGGATTATAAAAATAGGCACGGAATCCGTGCCTATGGGCGAAAAAGTTTTAAAATTTCTTCATTGCGCAGAAACACTGCAAGCTGGTTGCCCTGTTCTGTAATTTCGTATGCGATCAAACCTCCCGCTTGTTTAGGATAAATCCTTTTTATCCAGCCGCTTTGAGATAGGAACTCAAAGACATTCCAGTTAATTTGCTCCTTGTCAACTCCCGGGTTTTTACATACATCTTCTTCAATTTCTTCATGAAATCTGGAATGCCGACGATGCGAATACCAATAGGTTCTCGCCAAATAATTTATAATAAGCAAATATACCGGCTTTGCGAAAATTCTCCTAAACAGCTCGCATCCTTTTTCCATCGCGGCATAATTTTCTGGCATTTTTTCACCTCCTGTAATTGTAAATCTACTGTAGTATAGAAATAAATTTTTGTCAATAAAAAAGAGGCACGGATTTCGCGCCTTTAATTTCTTTTTCTCGTCGCATGGTCTTCGCTGGCAATGCTATTCATATCGTATAAATTTCTGGCGACAACCTCGCCAACACGAGTAAGCTCGTATTCTCCCCCGACTTCTCTGACGAAACCAAAAGTTATTAATTTCGCCATAATAGGCATTATTTGCCTGTTATGCTTTACTACCAAGGTGTCGTTCACTGATTTGCTTATCTGCCCACTTGTCCTGCGGGAGAAACAAAGTTGTTTAGGGTCTGGCCCAGGATAATCAATAAAGCAAAAAAGTATACTAATTTTTACTTCATTAATTATTCCGGCAATTCCTATTTCTTTCAAAATCCCATTCAGAGCCTTCCAAACATTTGGCGTAAAATCCATTTTCTTTACCTCCTATAACTTTAATTCTACTTTAATTTAAAATTGATTTCTTGTCAACAAAAATACTTGGAAACTTAGTTTCCAAGTTCAAGTTAAGTTTCGTTATAAGTTCTAAGTTATAAGTTCTAAGTTATTTTGGTGGGTCGGGTGGGAATCGAACCCACGACCATCAGCTTAAAAGGCTGTTGCTCTGCCGACTGAGCTACCGACCCAAAACAAAACACAAACCGCATTATACGGTTAAAACAAATATATTATACACAAATTTGAATAAAAATCAAGTTCTACATTCCTTCCCTCCCCAATTCTTCCAGCAACTCTTTTTGCCGGCGGGTTAAATTCTTGGGAATTTTTATTTTAATTTTCACAAACTGGTCT
>JAHIHE010000100.1 GCA_018899995.1 Patescibacteria group bacterium
ACCTTCAACTTGCAAACCGTTCCAAGAACCATCTTCGACTTTTCCAGTTTCTAAATATTGATCTAAAAATTTCACAATGTCTTTTAATTTTGGCATAAATTTTAATTATTTGATATTAAAATAAACCGTCCGAAAAATCACTCTGCCATACATTATATTATCCTCTACCTCATGCGCCTTGCCCAGTTTCTCAAGTTCGGAAATATCGAAATTATCCGGAATTTTCAGCGCAATTTTTGAAAAATTTAGGAAAGCCAGTTTTAAAACATCATTTCCGTCCGGTCTAAAATCCGAAAGCTTAAAACTTTTCAAATTTTCACGCTTTGGTCCGCCCCAGGAAGGATCAAGAAAAATCCCTTCTGCTTTGATTTTTGGCGCTTCGCAAAAAAAATCGCCGCAGATAAATTCAATTTTTTCTTCCACTCCGTAAACCCTTGCGTTGTGCCGCGCCATTTCCAATCTTTTTTCGTCCTTTTCTATGGCATAAACCTTTGCCCCAGCTCGCGCGAAAGCAATAGCGTTGGCGCCAATTCCGCAAAATCCATCAACTACGCTTTTACAATTCATTTTTTCAACTTGATGCAAAGCAATATTTTCGGGAGTCGCGGAATACAATCCTTCTTCGTCTATCTGTATTCCCTCGTCAAAACGGGAAAATAAATCGTATCTTCTGTCCCAATATTTTTGCAACTCGTCGCCAAGCGGACATTTGGTTTCAATCATAATAATTTAATTTTGACATATCAACTGAATTTTTATGCTATAGCAATAAATTTCAGTAGGTAAATTTTATTTCTTCCCCAAATTCTTCAGCGCGAGGCGCACTTTTTCCGCGGCGTCGCTTATGTCTTCGGGAACTTTTTCCAGGGCGGAAAGCGCTTGAGCCCGGCTGTAGCCCAAGCTCATCAGCGCTTCAACCGCGTCAAACAAGTCAGAAGTTTCTTCAGCGGTTTTGCCGGAAGATTTTATTTTTGAAGCAAGCTCCAAAACCACGCGTTCCGCGGTTTTTTTGCCCACGCCGGAAACCTTTGTCAGGAGAGAAACATCTTTTTGGGCAATCGCCGCTTTCAGCGAGTTAAGCGGCGCGATGTTTAAAATTCCCATGGCGGATTTGGGTCCGATTCCGGTAACCGAAAAAAGCAACTCAAACATTTCCAGCTCTTCAAAATTGGAAAATCCGTAAAGCCGCTCATCGTCTTCGCGGACATAATGATGGGTGAAAAATTCCGCCATATCTCCGATTTTTAACTTCGCAATATCCTGCCCGAGTATAAAAATCTTATAACCAATACCCTCAACGACGATAATGACAAAATCTTCTTCTTTTAATTTAATTGTGCCCTTGAGATAGGAAATCATAAAATGGTATTTAGTATTAAGTATCTCGTATTTCGTATTTCGTATAAATTTAAATTACCCAAATACCAAATACTTATATACAAAATACTAATCTTATTCTACCCCCTCTTGACCAACTTTACAACTTATGTTAGATTTTCCTTATCGTAACATTGAATATTAATAAAAGAGTTAATGTATTGAATAATTTCTGAATTTTAAAATTAAAACATTAGAAATTGTTTACCCCGTTTAGAAATCCCAAAATGAAATTTTCTATTAAATAAGATACACGCGGGGATAAAACATTTTTAAACCCGTAGAAGTTTTATTAAGATTTCTAACGGGGTTTAGAAATTAGAAATTAGAAATTAGAAATTTTTAATCTATGCCAATTACCAAATCGGCTCAAAAAGCATTGCGGCAGAATATCAAACGCCGCCTGCAGAATGCGGCGGCAAAAAACAAAGTCAGAACGCTGGCCAAAAAACTAAAGAAAGCGGTTGCCGAAAAAAACGCGGAAGAAGCTAAAAAAACTTTAGTCCTAGCGACAAAAACCATAGATAAAGCGGTCAAAACCGGCGTTTTGAAAAAGAACACGGCAAGCCGCAAAAAATCAAACCTGGCAAAACTGGTGAATGCTCTTTTGAAATAATTATTATTTATTGCGCCGAATTTTAGAAACTAAGTTTCCAGTGGAAACTTAGTTTTTTTGGTTTAAGCGGATTTAAATCAAATTTCCCACTTCAATAATAATCATTTCCAAGGCCGCTTCAGCGCCAAGCCGGCCTTTTTTGATTAAAAAATCAAATCGCAAAAATCTTTTATAAACTTTTTTTAAATATTCCAGATCAAACGCTTTTGCCTGCGAAACGGTTTTATTTACCACATAGGGGTGGAGCTTGAGCGTTTCGGCGATTTGCGGCGC
Organism: Patescibacteria group bacterium; assembly: GCA_018899995.1. Classification (GTDB taxonomy): domain Bacteria; phylum Patescibacteriota; class Minisyncoccia; order JAHIHE01; family JAHIHE01; genus JAHIHE01. The sequence goes on from JAHIHE010000100.1 coordinate 2,267, forward strand.
GCTGGCGCTTTTTTCTCTTGCGATTACGTCTTTTACCTTTAAAAGATTGCGGAACTGATAAACAAACATTGTTAATAAATAAAGCGGCGCTTCGCCTCTTTCCAAATGCCCGGCCAGCAATTTCAAGGCCGTTTTTTTATCGCGCCGCGCCAAAGCGTCAATCGTGGAAAAAACATTGGTCGGCAAATCGCTCTTTACGAGCGCCTCAATGTCGTTTTCGTTGATGGTCGTCGCGCCCTTATCGCCATTTTTAAATAAAATCAATTTTTCAAGTTCCTGCTCCATGCGCCACAAATCGCTGCCGACAAAAAGCGCCAGCGTTTGCTCCGCCCTCGGGCTTATTTTCACTTTTTCTTTGCCTAATTTATCCGCGATCCATTTTTGGACCAGAGCCGGGCTTAAAAGCTCAAAGTGAAAAACTTTGGCGATTTTTGCCAGAGACAAAAACTCTTTATTCTTTTTGCCTATTTCCCGCGGCTCAAAAAAAATGAAATCCGCCGCGGTTTTGCCTTTTTTGCCGTAAGAAATTATAAAGTCCTTGATTTCTTTTTGCGCGGCGGCTTCGCCTGCGCCGAACAAATTCTTCACAACTATCATTCTTGCCGGAGATAAAAACCCCGCGGCTTGGCTGGCCGCTTTTATTTTCCCGGGGCTGAATTCTTCGGCTTCGGAATCCGCGTCAAAAATGCTCAAATTCATTCCACTTGAATCCTTTTTGCGGAATTCGCCGATGATTTCGTTTAATTTTTCTCTGGCGCGGAAACTATCCGCGCCGTGGATTATGTAAAGCATAAATTCGCGCGACCCGCGCTCTTCTTATTCTATCAAAAATCCGCCTTTGTTGAAAGCCGGATTGGAAAATTAAACGCTTTTGATTATTTATGCTTAAAAAAAGAGGGTATGGACTTGCCGGTTTTATAGATCTCGTAAAAAATTATCGCGGCGGCTGATGCCACATTCAATGATTCTATTTCGCCGCCCATTTCTATTTTTATAAAACGATCGGATATAGCAAGAATTTTTTTATCCACTCCTCGGGTTTCGCTACCCAGCGCCAGACAGAATAATTTTTCGCCTTTTAAAATGCCAATGCTTTCGGATTCTTCCAGGCGCGTGGAAAAGACCTTCATTGCCCGCTTGATTTTGGAAAGAAGCGCGCGCTTCATATCAAACCCAATATTGACTTTGAAAATCGCGTCTCGGGCGGCTTGGATAGTTTTGTGATTGAAAACATCAGCCGAATACTCGTCCACCACGATGTTTTTCAGATTAAACGCCAAAGCCGACCGTAAAATTGTGCCCAGATTTCCCGGGTCGCTGATTCCGTTTAAATACACGACAGGTATAGTAAAATCTATTTTTCTCTCGGGTTTGGAATAAATAGCGGCGATTCCCGGCGCGGTTTCCAAATCGGAAAAAGATTCGTTGACTTTTTCGCCAATAACATAATATTCGCTCACTCCGGCGCTTTTCAGGATAAAATCAAATTTTTTCCGGTTTTTTTCAATAAAACTTTGGGTAACAAAAAGCGACTCAAAAACGAATCCGCTTTTGGCTGCGTCGGCGATAATCGTGGCGTTTTCCACGAAAAATTTTCCGAACTGGTCGCGGTATTTGCTTTTTTTGAGCTTTTTCAAAAACTTTATTTTTTCATTGTCTCGACTTGTGATTTCCAAAACATTCACCCCGTTAGAAATATTGTTTTTCTCCATTTTTATGATTGTTATTGCTAAACCCCTCGTTAGAATTTAGATTTCTAACGGGGTTCATTGTTTTTTCTCCTCTTTTTTAGTTGTTTTTCATTTATTTCCATTATACCAGATTTGGCGGGTTTTCCAAATTAGCCGCGATTAAAATAAAAAAACCGCCGATTTGGCGATATAAAAAAATGCCCTGATTAAGAGCATGTAATTTTATAATTCCTCCTCTGAAATTACTTTAATTCCGTTTTTTTTGAGTAGCGCGGTTGTTACGCCATCGCCTTTTATAACTGTGCCGGAAAAATTTCCATCGTAAATTTGTCCAACACCGCAAGACGGACTTCGCTGCTTAAAGATCGCTTCTTTTATCCCCAACAACTCGGCTATTTTTAAAACCTCTTTGGCACCGCGATTAAAGTTTCTGGTAATGTCTTCCCCTGATTCCTTATAAATCCTTCCTTTCCGCTGTCTCGCGCGCTTTCGAGGCGTAGGCAATCCACCTAATTGTTCCGGACAAACCGGAATTAAAATTTCTCGTCTTGTCAATTCTATGATTTTCTCGTTTCGGTTATTTTTGCCGTTATCTTTGCAATTTATTCCTAATAAGCAAGCGCTACATAGTTTTATTGTTTTCATTTTTAAATCTCCTCTATTATCAGTTTATATGATTATAAATAAAAGTAAAGACTATAATCGGAAAATCCGACTTCCGAAGTTTTTAAAGTTTATTCAGCTTCTTTATACTGTTCCGAATACCATGCAGGCGCGCAGGAAATGAACATTATCGCGTTTCCTTCCCAAAAAAATTTTTCCCCTGGTTCAATTAGGATTAGATCACCCTCGCTAAACTTAATTTTCTTACCTTCAATAACTGCCTTACCCGAACCGTTGATAATATAAGCCAATTCCTTGCATTTTAAATTTACCACTCGCCCCTTTTCCGGATACCGGCCGTTAAGTTCAATAACCGCGCCATTAATATCTTTATCGTCTAAAGGATATTCAATTGCTGTGCAAGTATCGCTATTTTTAAATATTTTTGTTTGATTTTTGCTGAGAAATTTCATATTGATATTTTAATTTTTAAACTAACTTTTTTTCACCTTAAACATTTTTCTTATTCCACCATTCGCGCGAATTAGAGATAGGTTTTTTATTATTTTTTCACCTTAAACATTTTTCCATGCCCGGGAATTATCCAATCGGCAATTTCCAAAATCTTTTTGCGGGATTCGATGAGTTTTGTCATATCTACTTCTGCCGGATGCGCATCGTCGATTTTTTCGGCATCCGCAATTTCCGCTTCGCCATCCACATACCAAAAAACATCGCCGGCAACAACATAAACTCCTTTTTCGGTAGGAACAACGAGAGAGCAGTGTTCGCCTGCATGCCCAGTCGTCTGGATTATTTCCAAATCCGTTTCAGGAATTTTGTTATTGTGCAAAATTTGATTATCATTTTTATACATTTCTTCGGTCGTCAAAACTCTGGCATTCGGAAAAATTCCGGCAAGCAAAGTGTGGTCCAAATGATTGTGGGTCAATAAAACAAAATCAATATCCCCTACTTTTAGATTTTCTTTAATAAGTGCGGCTATTAATTTTTCCCCATTGCATCCTGGGTCAACAATGATATTTTTATTGCTTGCCTTAATCAAAGTAACAGTTGAACTTGCCAGCCAGCCATTCGCTATTTGTTTTGCGTATCCTTCAATTAAAATTTTAATTTCGGACATAAATAGAATTTATAAAAATTATTAAACTCTTGACAAATCTTGCTACAGCAAGAAAAGTAAGGAGTTTAAAGTTTAAGTTGATGATTAAATTATTTTTTTCGTCAATAATTTTACCGATTCTTTCATCGATTCCACGAAATCATCGGGGTTATTTTTAATCTCATCCAGCAGTTCTTTTTTAGAAATCCATTTTAATTCTTCCACTTCGCTTTTCTGGATTTTAAATTCATTCAAGGGTTTGTCAATTTCCAGCAAATACCACTGGCAGAAATAATTGTAGTTTTTCGCCACTCTTATTTTCGGGCCTGTTTTGGGTTTTATATTTTCCAAGCCCAATTCTTCTTTTGCCTCTTTAATTATGTTTGAATAATAATCTTCGCCTTCTTCAACGGTTCCGGCGGCTGCCGGCCCCCATTTGCCCGGGCTATGGGATTTGGTCAAAGCCCGCCGCGCCAAAAGAATTTCGCCCTTGCTATTCGCAACCCACAGAGCCGAAACCCGATAAATATCTTCTGCGTTCAAATTTTCCCGCTCTTTATGGGCGATTATATTGTCGTTTTCATCAACGATAATGATTTTTGGATTCATATTTACTTGCGATACTATGATAATACATATTACCATAGTGAACAAACATTAAAAATTATTCGTTTACCCACTCAGCTTTTCTTTCCGGCTGGATAATTTCCACCCAGATATTTCCCGGCGTGAATTTTATTTCTTGGCCGGAATTATCCAGAAAAAAAAGTTTTGACGCTTCTGAATCTTTTTTCC
>JAHIHE010000101.1 GCA_018899995.1 Patescibacteria group bacterium
ATATTTCCGGGGTTTCCGGCTGAGAAAGCATAGAGCAGTCCGGCAATGACGAGAATAAAAACCGCGATTCCTACTGCTAATTCGGTTGCAAAATTAATAATCTTTTTTAGCATATAGAACGCCGCGCAGAGATCGCAGGGCTTTGATTCGTCGATGTCATTTGTGCTTGGGTCGTCGCAATTCCTGCCGCAGGGAACAAGTCCGCCATAACCGCAAACTGGAAGCGGAGGAGGGGCGCAGGAGCTTACTTGACATTGAGTTTTAGTATTATAGACCGCATTATTTCCAGCGCAGCAATATTTTCCATTGTCAGCGGCAACAGCGGTTAAGGTTCCGCATTTGCAAGGAGCATTGGTGGTTGTTGAAGAACAATCAGTGGAGTTGCAGGTGGGAGGAGGAGAAATAGAAGAATAAATTACTCCTTCTTGGCTCGCACAATCTTCACTGCCGCCAATATAGATTTTACCATTGAAAATTGCGGCACTTCCTGTCCAACAGGCTCCTAAACTACCAAGATTAACTTCTGTATTCCAACTGCTCCCGTCATAATATCTAATTTGAGTATCATTTCCTACCGCATAAAGATTGCTATTATAAACTACTAAAGACAAAAATGAGTCATTCAGAGTATCTGTATAAGCTGTGCTCCAACTTGTACCATCATAGCGATAAATTTTAGCGTTATTTACCGCACCATATTCCCCTGCATATAAAACACTATTATGTTCGACTAAGGAAAAAATCCATCCACTTGAAGAGTCAAAACTTAAATTCCAATTAACTCCATCATATTTCTTAATAAAACCATTCTCTCCTGTCCCGGCATACAATTCATTATTAAAAAGTCCCAAAGAATCTATTTCTTCATCAAGACCAGTTCCAATTTCTGTCCAATTAGAGCCGTCGTATTTGAAAACTTTTCCATTGTTTCCGGTGCCTGCATACAAGTTGCCATTAAATACTATCAATGGCGCGACCCATGTTTGCTGTGTATTATAAACATTACTCCAATTTGTGCCATCAAAAGAAAATATACTAGAAACATTGCCGCCAAAATATAATTTTGAATTATAAACCGCAAAAGAACAATGCTCACTAAAGGTAATGTTTGTGCTTTGAGTTAAATTAGTCCCATCATAAGAATAAATTTTATCATTAGCGGCAATATACAGCCTATTATCATATACCCCAAAGCAATTAACCCTTGTGCTTCCAGGTATTTCTAAGACTTTTTCCCAACTAAACGCCTTTGTTTCTTTAAGCGAAAAAACAAACATCAAACCGACCAACCCAACTAAAATAACAGATTTTTTGAAAGAGAAAAAAGACATATTTTATTGTTTACAACTAAACTATTTTATATAAGGCATCGGTTTGGCGTTTAGCCTATTTTTCCTCAAACGAATAAATAAATTCCACCAACCCCATTGACGCGAAAGGATGGGTGATGCCGGATTGGTTTAATCTTGTTCAAGCAGCCATTTCCACGCCGGAATTATCTTGACTTTTCTGCCTTTGATTTTTCTTTCCTCCTCATGGCTTTCCGTTATTATCATCCCCTCTTTAAGATTGAATTTTTCCATTGCTTCTATAAGGCCGCTTAATTCCCTTTTTTCGTTGTCGTGATTAAGATTTTTTGTCACCTGTATAGCTTCCACTATTTTTCTTTTTTCCTTAACAATAAAATCGCATTCGTGCTTGCATGAATGATAATATATTTCTTTTCCGCTCTCCAGAAGTCCGAGGAAAACCGCGTTTTCAAGGAAACGCCCGAAATTTTCACTGAAGTAAAATGAAACGGCTCCAATAAACCCGTTGTCTATGGCGTAAACTTTTTTCGGATAATTTTCTTGCTTTTTCAATGAATACTGATAGTTGGATAGCTCAAATAAAAGAAATGATTTTTCAAAAAAACCTATATATTCTTTTACGGTTTTGTCATTCATTTTCAAGTGCTTGGCCAAAGAATTATAGCTGTATCCTTGTCCAATATTGGAAAAAAGATAAAGCAGGAGATTTTCTATATCTCTGGTTTTCTTTACCTCAAATCGTGGAATAATATCCTGATAAAGAATATTTTTGTAATAGTTGACGAGTATTTCCGCTTTGATTTCTCGATTTTTTTCCAGAACGATTTCCGGAAATCCTCCGTTTCTGAGATAATCGCTGAAAATTCTCGTCAATTTTCCTTCATTCCTAATTATTTCAATCTTTTTGCCGGTTTCAATTTTTCTAAGACCCGTCATTTCTCTAAAGCTGAAAGGATAAATATTTTTCGCTATGGATCTTCCGGAAAGAAGCGTAGCCATTTCCGCAGAAAGAAGCTGAGAATTGGAGCCAGTTATAAAAAACTTGACGCCGCCTTTTTCATACAAACTCTTGACAAATACCTGCCAATCGGAGAAAAACTGGACTTCGTCCAAAAAAATAAATATTTTTCCTTTAGGTTCGGCAAGCGCGAGATATTCATCGAAAATTTTCTGAAGATTATACGGATCACCCTTGAATTGATTCAATAAAGGAGCCTCCAAATTGAGAAACAGTATGTTTTTCGGATTAACCTTTTTTTCTTTTATCAAAAAATTGATCAGCTGTCTGGCTATCGTGGATTTTCCGCCTCTTCTGACGCCGACTAAAGCGACAATCTGCCTAATGTTTATGTATTTAACCAGAACTGCCGCGGCTTCTCTGGGAAATCCGGCCTCGGCCAAATCCCCTTTCCATTGCGCATTTTGTTCGACGATGAATTTTTCAAACATATTGGTGTATTATTGCGCTGCGAATTAATGTTGATTTATTCGTATCATACTACGAATAAATGTATAAGTCAAGAAGAACTTTCTCTGTTTTTATTTGAATGCTAAAAACTAATATATTAAACTGCTTTTTGCTACAGCGCGCAATTCACCTGATTCCATGTGTTGATATCGGCGTAGCCCAGGCCTTGAAGAATAACCGCTATAACCAGCCATGCCGCGAATATTATCGCTAATCCCATAAGCGCGTAGGTAATGGCTGACTTCGCCGATTCAATTTTTCCCGGATCGCCCGCGGAAAAAACATAAAGCAGTCCGGCAATGACGAGAATAAAAACCGCGATCCCCACGGCCAATTCGGTTACGAAATTAATAATATTTTTAAGCATATAGAAAGCGGCGCAGAGATCGCAGGGCTTGGATTCATCTATTTCAGTCGTATCCGAATTGTCTATCATTCTCCCGCAAGGAACAAGGCCGCCGGTGGGATAAATGGGTGTAGGTGTAGGCGGAGGGGCGCAGGCGTCTACCTGACATAGACCTTGAGTATTGTAAATCGCATTATTCCCGGCGCAGCACCACGGATTAGCGGCATCAGCCGTTGTCGTTCCGCAGGCGCAAGGCAAGGTAGCGTTTGCGGCTTCGCAGGAAAGGTTGGAGCAGGCAGGATCCTGTGCATAGCATTTATAATATGTGGGATTATTAACCGTAAAAATACACGGATCACTAACACTATTGCAAGTACCCGTGCATAAAGCACTATTCCAAGGACTATTAGTGCCAGTAAAACAACAAGAATAGCCCAAAAGAGTAG
>JAHIHE010000102.1 GCA_018899995.1 Patescibacteria group bacterium
TCTTTTCTATGCAGTTCTAAGGTTTCAAAAATTAATTTGCCGAGTTTTATTTTAGATGTTAGTCCTAATATTCTCCCTCGTGACGCCGCTTCTTTCCGCAATTTCTGAATTTCAACATTTTCTCGCGCTATTTTCTCAAGTATATTTTTTTCATCCCAGAATGCCTCAACTATAAACTCGTTATTCCCGGCAATTTTATCCAGCGACATTTTGAACTGCAAATACGCTTTTTTTAAAACATTGAGAACTTCCTCTTTGTTTTCCACAATCATTCCAAACCTCATTGGAACAACATCATAATCTTTGATTAGCCGATTATTAACTTGTTCGTGGACAGAAATAAATTCAGCCAATTCTTTTTTATCAAGCTGATCAAAATTAATAAGATAAGTGTTGCTTGCCACAGCGGTAAAATCCTTATAAGGTATAGGCATTATTCCCCGATTATTAATTCCTTGCATGCTTCGCGCCAATTCTCCCGACTTTGCCAAATTAGATGGAGTGGAAATTATAGCATACACATATATATTTTCTTTGATCATAGACTTTGAAAGTAAAATTTAAAATCTGACTTTATGAACTTTTGACCCCCGATGCCTCTCGTAGGCATGCTTTACAAACTTTATAAACTTAATTTCATCGCTTCTTCAAAATGCTTCTGGCTTATCTTAAAATTCTTATTCTGTTTAACCGATTTTTTATCAATATTTTCTCTAATCGCGGCCATAGCGGCTTTCTTGCAAATCAATTCTATGTCTGAACCGATAAGCCCCTCTGTTAATTTTGCCATTTTTTTCAAATCAACATCTCGATCCAGCGGCTTGCCTCGACTATGAATATTAAATATGGCATACCGGCATTTTTCATCTGGCTTAGGAATCTCAAGCAAAAAATCAAACCTTCCCGCGCGGAGCAAAGCGGGATCAACCATATCCAACTTGTTTGTCGCTCCCAAAACCACCACTCCTTTTAATTCCTCGATTCCATCCAGTTCTGTCAAAAATTGGCTTACTACTCTTTCAATAACTTGCGAATCCGCGCTGCCGCCGCGTCTTGGCGCCAGACTGTCTATCTCGTCAAAAAAGACTATGCAGGGAGCGGCCAATCTTGCTTTTTTGAATATTTCCCTGATTCCCTTTTCAGATTCTCCAATATATTTTGACAGAAGCTGAGGCCCTTTAATAGAAATAAAATTAACTCCCAATTCGGTAGCCACGGCTTTAGCAAGAAGAGTTTTGCCGCAGCCCGGCGGACCATAAAGCATTATTCCTTTGGATGGCGCAAGTCCGGCATAATTAAATGTGTCGCTGTATTTCAAGGGCCATTCAATAACTTCTTTAAGGATTTGCTTTATATTCTCAAGTCCTCCCACATCTTCCCATTTTGTGTTGGGTATTTCCGCGAATACTTCGCGGAGCGCCGACGGTTCTACTTCCTTCAACGCTTCTCTAAAATGCTCAAGCGTAACTTCAATCTTGCGAAGTTTTTCATACGGAATGTATTCCTTTTCAAATTCAATCTCCGGCATAATTTCCCGCAAAGCCGACATTGCCGCTTCTCGCGCCAGTGCTTCCAAATCCGCGCCGACAAAGCCGTGAGTAATCTCGGCCAATTTTCCCAGATCAACATTTTGAGCCAGCGGCATGCCTCTGGTATGAATTTCCAATATATCTTTTCTGGCATTGCGGTCTGGAATGCCAATGACAATTTCTCTGTCAAATCGCCCCGGCCTGCGCAAGGCTGGATCAAGCATATTAGGGATGTTCGTCGCTCCGATTACAATCAGCTGGCCTCGCGATTCCAAACCATCCATTAAAGCCAAAAGTTGGGCTACCACTCTTCTCTCCACCTGTTTCTCCCCGCCCATATCTTCTCTTTTTGGCGCGATAGCGTCAATCTCGTCAATGAATAGTATAGCCGGGGTGTTTGCTCGCGCTTCTTCAAATATATCTCTTAATCTCCCCTCTGACTCGCCATAAAACTTTCCCATTATCTCAGGTCCTGAAATATGAGTGAAATAAGCGTCGGTCTCATTAACCACGGCTCGCGCGATCAATGTTTTTCCGCATCCAGGAGGACCATACAGCAATACACCTTTGGGCGGATCAATGCCCAATCTTTTAAAAAGCTCCGGATATTTTAGCGGAAGCTCAATCATCTCTCTAATCTTTCTGATTTCTTTGGAAAGGCCGCCTATGTCTTCGTAGGTTATGCCAACGCCCCGTTTTTCTTTTGACGCGCCTTTTACTTTTATCAATGTAAAAGATTTGATAACAACTACCCCATTGGGTTCTATATCCTCCACTAAAAAATCTTGCGCCCTTGTTCCAAAAAGCGTCACTCTTATCTTGCATCCTTTGATTACCGGCGTTCCGTCTAAAATATCGGCTAAATATTGGCTGTCTTCTTCTTTGAAAGAATCCCCCGAGTCTAAGGGGGTTAAAATAACTGTTCTTGCATTTTCACAAACAGTCTTGCGAATCTCTATTTTTTCATCCAAGCCGGCTCCTAAATTATCTCTGGCAATGCCGTCTATCCGCACAATTCCCTTTCCTCGATCCTCTGGATAAAGCGGCATAATCTTGGCAACGGTTTCGTAATTTTTGATTTTTGATTTTTGATTTTTGATTTTTATTATATCTCCTGTATCTACTTGAATTTTCAAAAAGTATTCAGGGTCAATCCTGGCTATCGCCCTGCCCACGTCTTTGCTTTGAGCTTCCGCTATTTTTAGAATTACGCGCTTTGAAGAATTTTTGTCCGCCATAATTTTAATCCCTTTTATTATCAGCGATAGCGGCAATTAATGTTCCCTTAGCCACCGCATAAAGAGGATGAGAAGCCAAACGCGCCTCTCGTGTTGCTAAAGGAAAACTATTTTTCTTCAATGTTTCTTTAAATTTTTCCAAGAATCCAGGCGGCTTGGCTGTCCCGCCAGCGATAACTATCGGAATAGGCTTTTCAAACTTGGGAATTCTGGATCCTTTAGTAACTTCTTTTTTAATTTCAGCCAAAACATACTCTATGAGGGAATTATGATAGATTAAAAGAGCTTGTTCAGTTTTAGTCATTGCGTTTTCAGGCTTTTTTAAATTAAAAGAAGTTTCTTTGAATGTAGCGACCTTGCTTAACGATTCGTTAGTAACACGAGCTACTTGAGCGTCTATCCAGTCTCCGGCTCTGGCGACGCTAAAAGAAAATACAGGTATGGACATAACAGCCAGACACACATTAACCATCCCCCCTCCAAACGAGATTCCCATTCCAGTAAAATTATCTTCAGCCAGTTCGGAAAAAATTACCGCCAGTCCTTCGTTGATAGGCTTGGCGCGATACCCGCATTTTTCAAGAATGCTTTTTACTATATTTTGATGATAAATGATATCAAAATCAGCGTCCACCGGCAAAGCGGGAACGGAATAGTAGCAAAGTTCGTCTTTCTCAAAAGGCGCTCCCAAAACACTTCTTATTGTCATTTCAATCAGCGGCAGGGCTTCGTTTTCTTCGGGGCTTATTACTCCGTTTCTCATTGGCCTTCTGGTGTTTCTTCCAAAAACATTAGCAAGCTTTATAGCGTCATCTCCCACCACATAAATTTTATCTTCGCCTAAGACATATTTTACATTGCTTCCTTTTAGGATATCTTCGGTGAATTCCGATCGTTCTATATCAAAGAAAGCGTTTCTTTGGGTTGTGAAATTAACCTGAGAACCCATTTTTTGAGCGCCATAAATAAAAGCTGTCCCCACATCCAATCCTCTGCCCATTTTAACCGAAGCGGGTTTTTCCGTTTTTACTTTGTTGGTCATATTTTTGTTGGTTATATTTTTATTAAAAAACTTTTAGTCTTTAAGTTGATTTTTCAAAAGAAGGGCCGCTTTTGCGATGCTTCTGCCTAAATTCAACTTTCTGTCTTTTGCTTTAAGCAAATTGCCCTTTAACATTTTCGCAGTACCCGTTTTTTTAAAAGCGCCTCCCAATGATTTTACTTTTAATTTTTTGGGAAAGTGGTAGATCGCTTTTTCCGTCTCTTTTGCTTTAACTTTTAACTTTTCACTTTTAACTTTTAACTTGACAATACCTCGCGATCTTAACCTTTTCTTTCCGCAAGAAGTAATTCCGTACCAATTTTTTCCATCGGCCACTGGCTTAACTTGTCCCTTTCCGCGTAAACAATTGCTAACATAACGGGTGTAATCTATGCCAAATCCAACTTGGCTGGAAATTAATCTGATGTTTGACTTTCCATTATTTTCCCATATTCTTTTCAAAATCTCCAGTTCGCTATCCATACTTTTCTTTCTTAATCTGATTCAAAAAATCGCAGTTTTCTTTTTTGGCGATAATAACTTGCTCTTCAAATTTTTTCAATTCCACATTAACCTCCGCGCCCTTGACCTGCAATTTTTTCAACAATTCTATTCTTCCCGCCAGCTTCTCGGTTAGTTCTTTAGTTTTCTGGTACTCTTCTTCCAAAACTGATTGCTCCTGACGAAGCTCTTTCTGATGCTTGTTTATTACTTGAAACAAGTCGGTTTCTTTTTGGGGCGCAAGTTTTGGCGCTGGTTTATTATTTTCATTTTTTGAAGGAATTTTAGCGGCTGAAGTTGAAGCGCTATAATCTTTTTCCAGTTCATTTTTAGCGGCTTTTAAATTTGCTACGACCATTTGATTGGCATCTGATATCATACTATTTTTTTCTTAAATTTTTTTAAGTTTCACTTCTAAAATTCCGTTTTTAAAATTTACTTTCCGAGATTCAAAGTCCGTTTTGGCTGGAAGCAAGATTTCTTTAGCGTACTTTCTCTCTCCAGTTGTTTCCAAATTCAAAACATTTCCTTTGATATGGAGTTTGATATCTTTTTCTTGAACGCCGGGAAGTTCCGCGATTACCAAGACGCAATTTTTCTCGTCAAAAACATCAACTAGCGGCTCTCTATTTTCCATTACTCTTGGACCTTGCTTGGTTTTTTTTACATTGCCAAATGTTTCCACGCGCGATCGCTTGCCGCCGATTCCCGTTTTAACGGTAAATCCATAGATTCCTCGCAAGGATTTACTCCCCGCTCGTCCTCCAAATTCCCGCTCGCGTCTTAGTGTTCCGCCCGCTTTCTCGGCTTTCTCGGCCAAATCTATCAAACCCTCAATACCCTTAAACAAACCTCCAAAAAGCCCGCCAAGTCCTAAATTAATTTCCCCGTTTTCTTTTTTCGTTTTATAATCCTCATTATTGCTAGACGCTTTTGGGTTTTCTTTTTTGTTGTATTTTTTAACCATAAAATTATACTTAATAAATTAAGCTTAACGGCGAATACGCAAAGCATGCTTCTGTTGTCATTGCGAGGAGCCCAGCAGGGCGACGCGGCAATCCCGAATTTATTGCTAATGACAAATTACAAATGTCAAATATCAAATCAATGTCAAAGCTCAAATTTCAAATTTTAAATTTAATTCTGTTTAGTTTTGGCATTTGGTTTTTGGGCTTGATTTGACATTTAAAATTTGGATTTTGACATTAGAATAGAGATTGCTTCGTTGTTTATTCCTTCGCCAGCTGGCGAATTCATTCGCTTCTCGCAATAACAGTTCTTAAGACGGCCTGATTCAGAATAGTAAACATTCAAATTCCTGTACGATAAATCATTTACGCTTTTTGGACTTTGGCTTTGGCTTCGACTTTTCCTCCAAGAATTTTATTCTCTTCTCAAACTCGGAATTCGCTTTTTCTCCCGAGTACTCGGGATTATCCTTTGCCCCTGAGGAAAGATAGGAATCATACTCCCACCAGTTTATGCCCATTTCTTTTGCCTTATCAACCGAGGCGATCAGCAGTCTGATTTTAATGGTCAAAAGCTCAACATCGGCTAACTTAATTTGAATATCGCCGGCAATCACAATTCCTTTGTCTAAAACTCTTTCCAAAATATCGGCTAAGTTAGTTGACTGAATCGAATGTGTTATTTGTTCACTCATAGTTTTTTTATTTACATTAATTTACATTAATTTACATTAATTTTCCCAATGGTCCAAGATCTATATTTAATTCCTCGTCTTCCAAGCCAAAGATGGCTCTTATCTCTTCAACTTTTTTATCCAGCGCCTTAAAAGTTAAGCCTAATTTTTGAATTTCGGCATCAGAAAGACTTCCTTTTTTGATTCTGCGCCTTGCTTCTCTATACATCAAATCCTTGATCAATTTAACGAGAGTCAAAACCA